>DXEZ01000342.1 GCA_019114715.1 Candidatus Sphingobacterium stercoripullorum
GTTGATTTAGCAACAGTTACTCCAAAAGTTTTAGTTAATATAAGACCTTTAACAGCTGTTATTAAAGAGTTATTTGGTTCATCACAATTATCACAATTTATGGATCAAATTAATCCAATTTCTGAATTGACTAATAAAAGACGTTTGTCTGCATTAGGTCCTGGTGGTTTGTCAAGAGATAGAGCAGGAATGGAAGTTCGTGACGTTAATGTATCTCACTATGGTAGAATTTGTCCAATTGAGTCACCTGAAGGACAAAATATAGGACTTATTACATCTTTAGCAAGTTATGCTAAAATCAATGATTTTGGATTCATTATGACTCCATATAGAAGAGTAAAAAATTGTAAATTAACTGATCAAATAGATTATTTAACAGCAGATGAAGAATCTGATTACATTATAAGTCAGGCAACAGTTAAATTAAATGATTCTAAAGATGAAATAATTGATGAAAATGTTATAGCTCGTTATAGAGGAGAAAATATAATTGTAAAAAAAGAACAAGTAGATTATATAGACGTTTCTCCACAGCAAATTGTTTCTATTACAACAGCGTGTATTCCATTTTTGGATCACGATGATGCTACACGTGCTCTTATGGGTGCAAATATGCAACGTCAAGCATTGCCTTTATTAAAAACAGAAGCTCCTTTTGTTGCTACAGGTGTTGAATGCATTGCAGCAAAAGATAGTGGTGTTGTAGTGGTTGCTAAAGCAGATGGAGTTGTTGAATATGTGGATTCTAGAAAAATAATTGTAAAAAATGCTTTAGGTAAAGATGTTTATACGTTAATGAATTTTGAAAGATCAAATAGTGCAACATCTTATCATCAAAGACCAATTGTCAGAAAGGGTGACATTGTTAAGATGGGACAAGTTATTGCAGATGGTCCAAGTACAAATCAAGGTGAACTTGCTTTAGGTAAAAATATGGTCGTTGCATTTATGACTTTCCAAGGATATAATTATGAAGATGCTGTTATTTTAAACGAAAGAATTGTTAAGGATGATGCTTATACATCATTAAAAATTGAAAATTATGAAATTCAATGTAGAGATACCAAATTAGGCCCTGAAGAAATAACTCGCGATATTCCAAATGTAAGTGAGGAATCAAGAAAGAATCTTGACTCAAGAGGTATTGTAAAAGTTGGTACTTTAGTAAAAGAAGGAGATATTTTAGTTGGTAAAGTTACACCTAAAGGTATGGTTGAATTAACTTCTGAAGAAAAATTATTACATGCTATTTTTGGCGAAAAGACTCGTGAAGTAAGAGATACTTCTTTAAGAGTTGAACATGGTGAAGGTGGTATTGTTCATGAAGTTAAAGTAACAACTAAAAAAGATAGTGACGAATTATCAAGTGGTGTAAACATGGTTGTTAGAGTATCAATAATTCAAAAAAGAAAAATATCTGTTGGTGACAAGATGTCAGGTAGACATGGAAATAAAGGTGTTGTTTCATTAATATTACCACAGGAAGATATGCCATATATGCCAGATGGTACTCCTGTTGACATAATGTTAAATCCACAAGGTGTTCCTTCTCGTATGAATATAGGACAAATTTTGGAATTACATTTGGGTATGGCTGCTAAGAAATTAGGAATTCATACTGCTACTCCTGTATTCGATGGAGCTACTATTGATGATATAAAAGATTTAATGAAAGAAGCAGGTATGGATGAAGATGGTAAAACTGTGTTGTATGATGGTAGAACAGGTGAACCTTTTGATAATAGAATAAGTGTTGGTGTAATGTATATGATTAAGTTATATCACATGGTTGATGATAAAATTCATGCCAGAAGTACAGGACCATATTCTATGGTTACTCAACAGCCTCTTGGTGGTAAAGCTCAGTTTGGTGGACAAAGATTTGGTGAAATGGAAGTTTGGGCTTTATATGCATATGGTGCTGCAAATATTTTACAAGAAATATTGACTATTAAATCTGACGATGTTGTTGGAAGAGTAAAAGTTTATGAAGCATTAGTTAAAGGAAATATGATACATCAAGCTGGAGTTCCAGAGTCATTTAGAGTTTTAGTTAAAGAATTCCAAGCTTTAGGATTAGATGTTTCAATGATTAATGAAAATAATGAAGAAGTTGAATTAAAGGATTTAGAAGAAGAAGAGTCAAAAGATAATGTTATTTTGTCTATCGATGAAATAAAAGATGAAGTAAAAGAGAGTGAAGATAATTCTAATGATATTGAAGATTTTGAACCTGATTTTGATGATAAATTTGAAGATGATGAGGAAGAAGATTATGATGGGGGTGAAGAATAATGGATGCTAATAGATTTGAAGGAATAAAAATTGCTATAGCTTCTCCAGAGAAGATTCGTTCTTGGTCTTATGGTGAAGTTAAAAAAGCAGAAACAATAAATTATCGTACACTTAAACCAGAAAGAGATGGTTTATTCTGCGAGAAAATTTTTGGACCTACTAAGGATTATGAGTGTTCTTGTGGTAAATATAAAAGATTAAGATATAAAGGAATTATTTGTGATAGATGTGGAGTAGAAGTAACAAAATCAAGTGTAAGACGTGAACGTATGGGACACATTGAATTAGCTGCTCCTGTATCACATATATGGTTTTTTAAAGGAACACCTTCTAGAATGGGGCTTGTTCTTGATATGTCTCCAAGAGATCTTGAGGAAGTTCTTTACTTTGTATCATATGTTGTTTTAGATCCAGGTATTACACCTCTTCAAAAAAAGCAAACATTATCTGATAAAGAATATCACTCTTTTTATGAAAAATATGGTGATGGTTTTGAAGTTGGAATGGGTGCTGAGGCAATTAGAAAATTACTTCAAGAAGTTGACGTACAAAAAGAATTAGATGAATTAAACAAGGAATTAAAAAATTCTGTTGGTCAAAAAAGAACTAGACTTGTTAAGAGATTAGAGGTTTTAGATTCTTTTGCTAAATCAGGTAATAAACCTGAATGGATGATTCTAACTGCTTTACCTGTTATACCTCCTGAAATTAGACCAATGATACAAATAGATGGTGGTAGATTTGCTACATCTGATTTAAATGATTTATATAGAAGAGTTATAAATCGTAATAATCGTTTAAAAAAATTATTAGAATTAAATGCTCCATCTATTATTGTTAGAAATGAAAAACGTATGTTACAAGAAGCTGTTGATGCCCTTTTTGATAATGGTAGAAGAGGAAGAAGTGTAACAGGTGCTTCTAATAGACCTTTAAAATCTTTAAGTAGTATTTTAAAAGGAAAACAAGGTAGATTTAGACAAAATCTACTTGGAAAACGTGTTGATTATTCTGGACGTTCTGTTATTGTAGTTGGACCAGATTTAAAGATGTATCAATGTGGTTTACCAAAAGAAATGGCTTTGGAATTATTTAAACCTCATGTAATAAATGTTTTAGTTGATAGAGATATAGCACATAATATTAAAAGTGCTAAAAAGATGATTGAAAACAAGGATGAAAGAGTATGGGATATAGTTGAAGAGGTTATAAAGGAACATCCTGTATTATTAAATCGTGCTCCAACTCTTCATAGATTAGGAATTCAAGCTTTTGAACCAAAATTAGTTGATGGAAGAGCAATTAGATTGCATCCTTTGGTTACTACTGCATTTAATGCTGATTTTGACGGAGACCAGATGGCGGTACATGTTCCTTTATCTGAGGAAGCACAAGCAGAAGCGAGAATCTTGATGTTAGGTGCAAATAATATATTATCTCCTAAAGATGGAAAACCTATTGTTACTCCTACTCAGGATATGATTTTAGGTAATTATTATTTAACAATTGAAAAAGCTGGCGAAAAATACGAA
>DXEZ01000343.1 GCA_019114715.1 Candidatus Sphingobacterium stercoripullorum
AGAGTAAGTTAGATGTTCTGCAGCTAACCTTTTTAGGTGATCCCTGCCGCCAAGCTTGCTAGCAATGCCGCTTAAGCAAGTCGATCTACTGAAGTTCAAGCCATCCAGGTGTACCAAATGGCCATCGCTTCGATCGGTTACTTTTGCCGGTTCTAGCTGCAAGTTCTCATCCATTAACTGGGGAAGGAAATCTTCTAACCATACTGAAAACTCGGCCTCTGGCATAATTTTACTCATAAGGTATGCTTCCTCTAAACATGGAGATAAAAAGTCGTGGCCGCTAGGCTCGTAATGAATAGGACATCCTTTATCAGATTCGTATAAGCGTTTAGCGTGCGTAACAATTAAAGACTCAAACTCTTTATCGCCCGTACTTCGGGCGTAATCTAAAGATAAAGATAGGCCAAAAGCTGTATTGTCGTGCGTCCCTGTGCGTATCGGGAAGGTGAGCTTGGGAAGGTATTCTTCGTATTTTCTCACCAGCTCAGACGCTAGAGGCTGCAGCATATCAGCCCATTGCTGCGCTTGATGGTCTTCTGTCCAATCGGTAAGTTCTTTTTGGAGGGTAAATAGCCAAGCCCAGCCGTAAGTTCTCTCAAAATTCGAATTATTTTCATCTTTGAAAAAAGCGAGCTCCGTGGCTACGTGCTCATCAGTAATATGCTCAGATAAAGTGTTGCGCACCTGCCCGTTGGAATCTAACTCCGGGAAGTCTTTTAAAATCTTAATAATGGACCAATATCCATGAACCGAGGAGTGCCAGTCGAAACACCCGTAAAAGATAGGCCGCAACTCTTTAGGGGTTTTCAGGTCACCTGAACTCCCCAAGGTTTGCCCTAATTTATTGGGGTACTCTTGGACGATACATCCCTTGGGGAGTGCTAAGATCCTTTCGGCTAATTTAACATCCAGAGTGGGCACTTGTGGAATGCCAGACGTGCTTTTTTCTGCCTCCTTTTTTATTTCCTGCTGGCAGGAGGTAAGGAGCACAGCGATAAGCAGCATAAGATTACATATTGGTGTTCTCATCATTAGAATATTTAGTTAATCGGCTAGCACTAAACTAGGCTAACCTTTACTTTTTTACCTTTTATTTTATGTTCCTTGGTTAATTCTATGAGTCTTTTGGCAAGCTCCAGGGGAACGGCCAGAAAGCTCTCATTGTCTTTAATCATAATTTGCCCCAGCTGATCTTTAGCGATTACCGAATCAAAGCTCAAAAAATAGCCTACAACGTCTATTTTTCTTATTTTTTGTTTCTTACCTAAGTTAAGCCTTAGGGTGCAAAACTCGGCGCTTGGTACGCTAGTCGGGTCATACTCCTCAATATTTATTTCTTCTTCTTTGATATTACGTAAGAAGTCCGGTCTTTTATCTTCACTGCTTGTTAGCAAGATAACCCGCCCACGCTTGTCAACGCGTGCCGTACGCCCATTTCTATGGGTGAATGTTTCTTGGCTTATAGGCAGCTGGTAATGGATAATAAGCTCCACATCGGTGATATCTAGCCCCCTTGATGCCAGGTCGGTGGTTATTAATATACGAGTAGACTGGTTGCTGAATTTAAAAAGGGACAACTCGCGCTCTTGCTGGTTTAATTTACCATGGAAGATATCGTGCTCTATTCCTTCTCTTTCAAGAGACTCGCTTACTCTTTCTACGGCCTCGCGGTGGTTACAAAAAACCAATGTTTTATTAACAGGATAGTTTTGAAAGAGTTGACTAAGAGCTTTGATTTTATATTTCGCGGGAGTCTTTAATTCGGTGACATTGATTCTAGGAGCTAAACCTCGCGCTTGGAGGTGATTGATTTCTGCGGTGTCTTTTAGGTTTAAAAAACTAGGGATGCTCTTTAGATCCGTGGCCGATACGAGCAGTTTTCGCGTATTTTCGGGAAGAAACTGGGAGATTTCTTCAATCTGATCTTTGAACCCTAGTTCCAGCGATTTGTCGTACTCATCTAAAATTAGTGTATGGATGTCTCTAACTTGGATGTTACCTTCCTCAAGATGATGTATAACTCTTCCTGGCGTACCAATGATGATGCTGGGGAACTCTAGGAGTCTTCTTTTTTCTTGAGAGCTAGCTACTCCTCCATGAACACTCGTTGTAAACAAGGTTGGAAATAGAGCCTTGAAATTAAGCTCTATTTGTTGGGCGAGCTCCCTAGTGGGAACAACGATAAGCACTTGGGTGGTGAGATTGATGGCTAGGGATTCCTTAACGAGAAGTGCATAAGCTAGAGTCTTGCCACTGCCTGTTGGAGCTAGTAAGATGACATCTTTGGAACTGCGCTGCAACTCTAAAGCGTCTAGTTGTAAGGAGTTTAGGCGCTCAACGCCTATTCTTTCTGGATTAAAAGTGATTTCCATGATTAAACTTACACTTTTCAGGAGAATAAAGTAGAGAAATAGTTAATTCTTTTTTTAAAGAAATTTCCCTCTTTCAGCATTTTACAATGCCTTGACCTAAAGAAATTAGAATTTGGTAATTTAGCTTTAAATAATAGAGGATAAAAAAGTCCTTTATTTAATGTTTTAATAAATACAGAATTATGAGTGATAAAAATACAAATATACAAGAATTGGATGTGCGTACTTTAATTCCTATTGAGCGCCATAAGAAGCTAATCCAGCTGTTCAAAGAATTGCCAGCTGGGGAGAGCTTTATCTTTATAAATGATCACGATCCAATTCCATTGTACTACGAGTTCCGGTCAATTTACGGCGATGTGGTAGGTTGGGATTATTTGAATCGTGGCGGTAGAGATTGGAAAGTTAAAGTTACCAGAACCGAAGATTCTATAGGGAGAGAGTTTACCGATATTTCCACTTTAATGGATTTGCGTAAAGCGGATGAGAAAGAATGGAGACATGTCATCTTCCATCGCTACGGCATGATGGAACAAGGCGATACCATGGAGGTGATCTCTAATAAAGATTTAGTCGAGATCCACAACATCTTCATTCGTAAGTTCGAAGGCAAACACAAATGGATTTATAAGAAGAAAGAAGACGATGAGTTTGTGGTGCATATAACCAAAGTGGAGAAAAGCGGACTTGGTGATGATGGGTTTTCTATTGTCCATGAAATGGACTTGCGCCCTTACCCGCCAACTGAGCGACATGAGATGTTTTACAAGGCATTTGCCGACATCAAACCGGGAGAGGCCTTTGAGTTTGTCAACGACCACGACCCCAAGCCTTTGTATTACCAAATGGAGGCAGAGAGTAAAGAGTCTTTCCGCTGGGAATATGTGGAGCAAGGTCCAGAGCAATGGAAGGTACGGGTAATAAAAACAAAAGAATAAATACCAATCTAACCTAGATTACAATAGCCCCTCATCTATCTGAGGGGTTAAATTTTTCTACTTTCAGGAGGAAGCTTCTTAAATGGATGACTCCGAATTATTTTTAGGAGCCTCCCCCTCCTTTAATTAGCCAGCTTAGTGATTTTTGATTCGACTTGGCCCCCTTTACTGTTAACTAAATAGGGACCCGAATGTAAAAAATGCACACAAAAAATCGAGGTTTTTTAATACCTTTAGAAAGGCAAACGAATTTTCTATTGTTTAAAATCCATTTTTGATGAAAAAACACCTTCCATTTGGGCATGCTCTATCCTTTAGTCTGCTGTTACTGCTTATGTTTTCTCTTTCATCTTGCTATAAAGAGGATGTAAAAGCAAACTTTATTGATCCTCGCCTTCACAAGTCGGTGATTAATACCGGTTTTTCCGATAATGTTATTGAAGTTCAATCCGAGAATTGGTCTGTCGCCTACGTGAAAGATGGCCAGTCAGGGGAGCTCTTAAAAGATACAGATGGCCAGACCATTAGAATCGATGAGCCACGGACCGCTCAGCTTAAGGATGGCTGGCTTGAATTGGAAAAAACAAAGGATAATAACTTGCGAATGACATTAGCTGAGAATTTTTCCAATGACCCTAGGGAGTTTTTTATTGGCTTGCAACTGGAGGATCAAAATCAGGAAATGCATTTTATGCAAACAAGAGGCGAGCATTATGAGCTTTTAGAGGCTGATGTTTCAGAAATTAAAGGTAGCAGGAAGGTTTATGTGAGTGATGAAGGCTGTAGCACGTTATTGGTTAGGAATAACACCAATGAAGTAACAAACGTTGATTTAAGTGAAATCTTTAGTGATGTTAAGTCTACATCCGAGCTTTTGAGTACTGATTATGGTGCATTTGATTGGATTGCTAGATCCGATTCCATCGTATCCTTAGGCAGTATTGTCGTGGGTGACAATGAGCTGTGGTCTGAAGGTGTGCCCTTTAAAGAGGGAGTGAGTACAAAGCCTTACAAAAACATACACTCCACAAAGTTAGAACCCTATGGCTCGATTGTGGTGAAAGGAGAGATGCAATATTTAGAGAGAAGCTCCGAGTTTACACTGACCATTAAAAACGTATCTTCAGGGAATCAGTTTAAAGTAAGTGGCATATGGAATCAGAAGGTTCCGCTCTCGCCACATATTATATTTGAATAACAATTGTTTAAGTTACCATTTATGTCCGCTATTAAATATGTACTTGTTTTAGGGGTGTTACTAAATATTGGACTTGCCAAGGCGCAGAATAACAAGCAAAAGCCACCAAATATCGTATATATAATGAGCGATGATCACAGCTACAAGGCTATTAGTGCCTATGGGTATAACCTAAATCATACCCCAAATATTGATCGCCTAGCAAAAGAAGGAGCTCTATTCACCAGAGCTACCGTCACCAACTCACTTTGCTCCCCCAGTAGGGCGGTCCTTTTAACTGGAAAACATAGCTTTATCAATGGTAAGATTGATAACGAATCGAGTTTTGATTGGGAGCAGGAGAATTTTGCCAAACTCCTGCAAGCTGCAGGCTATCAAACAGCATTAATAGGAAAGATTCATATGGACGGCCAGCCTCAGGGATTTGATCATTCGGCCGTATTAATTGATCAAGGAGAATATTATAATCCGGATTTTGTAATTGATGGCAAAAGGAGCGCCAAAAAGGATACGTCACAGATATAACTACGGAAATGACTATCGATTGGATTGCTAAACGAGATACCACAAGGCCGTTCTGCGTACTGTATCACCAAAAAGCACCGCATCGGGAGTGGATTCCAGCCGTTAGGCACCTTGCTGAGTATACAAAGAAAACATTTCCCGAGCCGGAGAATTTGTTAGATGATTACAAAAATAGAGGGACAGCAGCAAAAACGGCAGAAATGCATATTCTCCACCATATGAATTGGGCTGGTGATAGCAAAATACCACCAGCGATGATGGATGAGCTGGGAATAGAAGAGTATTTATCCTGGGACAAATATGCCTACAATATGCATTTTGATCGCATGGATAAAGGGGATAGAGCCATTTTTGAATCCACCTACGCCCCCATAATGAATGATTTTAAAAAGCACTATCCAGAGATGTCTAGCGAGGATGTTTTAAGGTGGAGGTACCAAAGGTACATGCAAGATTATATGGCTACAGTTGCAGCTGTAGATGACGGCGTTGGTCAGCTTTTGGCTTTCCTAGAAGAAGAAGGCATTGATGAAAACACCATCATCATATACACCTCAGATCAGGGGTTTTATTTAGGAGAGCACGGTTGGTTTGATAAGCGCTTTATGTATGAGGAGTCCCTGCGAACTCCATTGCTTGTCCGTTACCCAAAGGAAATACCAGCAGGAATCTCGCTCGATCAATTGGTGCAGAACTTGGACTTTGCGCCAACGATTCTCGATTATGCAGGGATAAAGCCGCCAGCGAGTATGCAAGGCGAATCCTTCCGCCGGCTACTTACTGGAGACCA
>DXEZ01000344.1 GCA_019114715.1 Candidatus Sphingobacterium stercoripullorum
GATACTGAGTTAAGGGGTGGTCTCTCTAGAAAATCTTCACTACATGAAGATAGCGCTAGAGATGATCCTATGATTATTGAAAATATTAATTTCTTCATTGTTTCTTTTTTTATGATTTCTAAAATCTAGCAGTTACTCCTACTGAAAATGTTTTCACTCCTGGGTAGCTCGCTCTTCCGGAGCCTGTCTCAGGATCGTAATCTGCTAATCTCTTATCCGCCATAATTGTTAAAGGGTTGTTTGAGGATGCAAAGACTCTCAAACCAGACATTTTTGCTTTCTTCACCCAGTCTTGCTCGAAAGTATACCCTAAGGTGATACCTCTAATACGGAAGTAGTTACCACTAAACAACCAGAAATCAGATTGAATGTAGTTTTGTTGCGCATCGGCAATTTGCGTAATTCTAGGGAAGTCAGCATCTGCACTGTTGTTCTCTTCAGTCCACCCATTTAGCCATGTTCTTTTGATGTTACCACCGTTAAAGAATGGGCTTGCAGCCTCTTCAGAGAAGTAAGTTTTCACGCCACCCACACCGTAGGTTAGTACATCTAAATCAAAGTTCTTGTAAGATGCGCTGATGTTGAATCCGTAGTTGAACCACGGCACATCGTTTCCTAATATAGTTCTATCTTCTGCCGTTAATTTTCCATCGCCGTTCACATCTATGTACTTGATGTCCCCAACTTTAGAGTTCCCTGCGATTGAGGATTGACTCGGGTGATTATCGATCTCCTCTTGCGAGGTAAATAATCCGTCAGACTTGTAACCGAAGTAGTCCCCTACCGAACCGCCGACTCTATTGATCCACAAGCCATCGATCATCTCATTACGCCCTGTTCCCAAGTCAAGGATAGTATTGTTGATTTTCGATAGGTTACCAGAAACCGAGTAACGGAATTCCTCACCAATGCGACCGTTGTAGGTAAGCATCACCTCTATACCTTTATTTATCGTTTCTCCTTGATTAGCAAAAGCTGCCTCTCCCCAACCCGAGGTTGCCAGGAAAGTAGGCCTTAAAAGAATATCTTTTGTATTCTTCTCGAAGTAATCTAATGTCAAGTTGATTTTCCCTTGAAGGAAAGTCGCATCAATACCTACGTTAGACATGTATACTTTTTCCCAAAGAGCACCGCGGTTAACAGCACTAGCTTGCTGTGCACCATCTACTGCTTCACCATCAAAGCTATAAATTGACGATATAGAAATAAGGTTGAAGTAGTTACCTATTTCTACGGCACTTTGATTTCCAAGTACACCCCAAGATCCTCTAAGCTTTAAAGCATCTAGCCAGCTTACATTCTGCATGAAGTTCTCTCTGTCGATATTCCAACCAGCCGAGAATGAAGGAAACACTGCACGACGTACTTCTGGTGCAAAACGTGAGGAATAATCAATCCTTGTGTTAGCCTCAAACAAGTATTTATCATCGTAGTTGTAGTTAAAGCGTCCAAAGAAAGAACGTATTGACCACTCTTCAGCTGTCGTACGGTTAGCTAGGCCTATATCGTCCGAGCTGATGTCCTGCCAGTTAGAAGATCCATTGATGATCGTTCCTAGGTCATTATTTAAGAAATTCTTACGACCGATGTAGGCTTGCCTGAATATATTCGACTCTTGGGAAACACCAGCAGTAACTTTACCGTAATGCGCTCCGAATGAACGCTCGTAATTAGCAGTTGCCTGTAGTAAAAGCTCTTGACGCTTATCCCAGTACTCCTGCATTTGGTTGATAGTAACTGCAGTTGAAGGAAGCGGGTTACCGGTTAAGAAATCCAGTACCGGATCCATCGTGTGATCAAAAGACCAGGAATTACCATTGTGGTATTTCAAAGAAACGATACCATCTAAAGAAAAACCTTCAAACGGAGTTAAAGAAGCATTACCAGCAACTTGCAGGAAATTATCTCTATTGGTTCCTTCACCACCTTCAGTAATTCTTCTAAGCTGGTTATTTCCTGCAATAGTAGCATTGGTTGTTCCATTAGAAATGGATCCCCAATCGCCGTTAGAATGTTGCATAACTGTCATAGGAAGGGCTCTACCCATTTCCACCCAGCTCATCCCTAGGCCTGTACGGTCGTAATCTTGCTTTAAGAAAGACAAGTTTGTTCCAACTGTAAGGAGGTCTTTCACCACCTCACTAGAAGTGTTGAGTTTTATATTAATACGATTTTGTGTACGCCCTGGGCTCAGAGACTCTCTATCGAAGTAATTCACCCCTAAGTAGTAGTCTGCTAGTTCTCCTGGAGCAGTAACATTTAAACTCACCTCTCTTTGCGGAGCACCTTGATTTAAGATCTCTTTGTACCAATCGGTATTTGGATACAAATCAGGATCTTCACCCGTGCGGTATTTATTGATGATCTCATCTGTAAAGGTGTGTGGCTTCCCAGCATGTGCATCTGCTCTATTATAAAGCTCGATATACTCTAGTGAGTTCGCAAAATCAGGAAGCCTAGTGGAGCTCTGCCAACCGTAGTTTGCCGAAAAGCCTATAACAGGCTTATCACCACCACCCTTTTTTGTGGTAATTAATATTACACCGTTTGCTGCACGTGCACCATATAGGGAGGCAGATGCCGCATCTTTTAGTACCGACATGCTACTGATGTCGTTAGGGTTGAGCGCTGAAAACTCTGTCGCACTCGCAGGTATCCCGTCAATGATATACATGGGCGTTGGTGCACTTAAGTTCGAACGGCCCCGTACCGTGATTCCAGCATCAGTTCCCTTTTCCACTTCACCTGGACGGCTCAAAACGGTAATCCCGGGGGAGATTCCCTGTAAAGCATTTGCCATAGAAGTTACTGGGCGCTCTTGAAGCTGCTTAGGAGTGATAGTAGCAACGGAACCCGTTAGGTTCTCTTTCTTTTGTGTACCAAAAGCAACTATGACAACCTCTTCTAAGTCTTCACTTGAAGAGATCAGCATTGCATTTAAGATAGCTCCGCTCACGGTCTGCTCAACGGTCTGGTAACCTATAGCTGAAAAAACTAAGGTTTGACCTGCTGCAGCATCGATTGAATAACGTCCTTCAGCATCGGTAGATGTAGCTATGGAGGAATTTTCCTTTACATAGACAGTTGCACCAGAAACAGAACCTTGTTCTGAGGTAACCGTACCGGTAACTTTTTCTTGTAATTTCTCTTCCACTAGCATCGTATTATCCGTATTACCTACGGCAGCGTGGATGCTACTCATAGGCATCAGCGCCACTAAAAACGCCGAGGATACTGGATAAATACTACGCATTAATGAAGAAGTAAAGTACTTTTTGTTCATACGTTTATTTTTTTGTGTTATTAATCCGCACAGCCTTAGAAGGCTTCTTGAATTTGTGCACAATGTTTATATTTTGCGCACTAAGTTATACAATAATACATAATACATAAAACCCTATCCTACTGAATTGTCATGAAATTTTAATAGACCTAGCTCAAACGCTATCTGCTTGGTGGTAAGTGCAGAAAAATAGAATTAAACTAATTGTAACTTTGATGTTACTTAATTGTTACGAAACTCATTAAAGCATGAGGTAACAAAACAGCTTTACAATCATCACAATAAAATTTATATAGAGAGTTTTTACGCTTTGTTTTAAGGTTTGGTTCCTAAAAGCGTGGTGCAAGAGCGAATATATAACAATTTTTTTCGCTCTCAAATTATCAGAAAAATAAATTCCCCTTCATGTACCTCAGGTAATAGGTAAATCAAGGGGACTAAAAATCGAAGTAGAAGCTACGTTCTGCTTTTACTTAATGGCTACATCTCTTGCTTGAAAAATTTCTTTGGCGACCTTCAATCCATTAAGCACTCTTGGGAAGCCTACATAAGGGAGCAGGTGAATGATCGTGTCGATCACCTCTCTAGGCGTGATGCCTATAGTGATAGCAATATTCACGTGCAAGCGCAGCTGAGGCTCTAGCCCTTGGGTGACCAGCGTAGTGATGGTAGTTAAGGTCTTCTGTTGGTCGCTCAAACCCGTCCTGGAATAAATATCACCGAAAGCAAACTCAACGATATACTTCTCCAGGTCCGTATCCATATCCATCAAATCTTCGAAAGTAATGGAGTAAGCGGGTTTATCCGACTTATCTGCATACTTATCAATCAATTCCGTTCCTTTTTGATAACGTGTTTTTTTATCCATGGTTTTAAAATTACTTTTTACTGATTATACCTACAAAATAGTAAAATCAGCTTCTTTCCCAAAAATTTTTCTTGTCGCTTGAGCTAGGCAGTACTTGATAGGCTAAGTTTAACCCTAGGAGCTTCCTATTTCGAAACCTGCGGTTGACCTCATCAATAAAAAGGACTCTGGTTACCCGGTAAATACCAAACTGGGTTCCAAGGAACTCTTCATACAGTCCTTCATCGTCAATCAGCTCGAAGTCGAAAAAGCAGCTCAGATAATCTTTCCAAAAGAATATAGGATTCTCTACGGTTTCCTCACAGCTGTTTTCCGGAAACTTCTGAAACCCCTCAATTTCTTGGCTGCTCGTATACTCTCCGAGCACCTGATTCGTTTTATCGATGAGTTCCTTTGCCACGGATTTTTCTTCAATGGGAAGAAAAGACACCACATCCATTTGGCTGATCGCCAAGAACATACTCCGCTCGCGAAAGCACTCGAATAGATCCTCGTGCAAATCCTCTAGGTTGAAATATTTATTTGCCATGCTTCAAAAATAGAATTTTTACGTGTAACATCTAGAGAAATCCTCCAGCACAAAAAAAATAAGTGCTAATCCATGCAAATACAAATTGCACAACTAATATAAAATCCATTAAATATGACCTGATATAGGAATTCTCCCTAAATACATATTTATACACCCAAATTAATAAAATAAAATCGGTTATCCAGAAAGCGTAGACCAATTCCCCATGTGGGAAAAAGCCTAACGATACAAGCGCATGGATAACAACGCCGCAGTAAAATATAAGGCGCACCTTCCGTTGTCCTAATAAAATAGGAATGGTTTTTAGCCCATAAACCGAATCTCTTTGCATATCCCGAACATCGAAAGGTAGCGTGCACAATAAAATAAATAGAAACCGCCTAACTCCAATTTGATAAATAAGAGCTTCCGGCAAAACCAAGCCGTCAATTATATGCTCAATAATCGGCAGAAAGGCTGTAAGAAGCGTCCAAACTACCGCAATGTGAAACACTTTTAGCCCCGGCAGCTGCCTGGCGCCTTGCCACTTACCCCTCACCCGAAATACGGGAAGTACATACAGTAGCCCCACGACACCGGTCAGCGATAAAAATAACAACAACCGAAAATCCAGCATGTACTTGAAAAATATTACCACGCTGCACAAGGCTGCCAGTGAACTGAGTAAATAAAACAGTAGTTTATTTCGGCCAATCCACTGGGTTCTTGTATAAGGAGATTTTAAAGGCTCTTTAGGTAAAGAAAGGAAAATAGACAGGTTATACATCAGCAGCGTAATACAACCAACCAGAAGGATGATCAGGTAATTATAACTTCCACCGATAAGCAAATAAGTTAGTCCCACCTGCGAGGAGGCTGCTATACTCACCAGCAAGTTGCTGTTAACCAGAAAGTGATATACTTTACGTAAAAGATTTCGCATGCAGAACGGAATATTGTAAAGGACAATTGCTTTATACTTATTAACAAAGAAAAGAAATCTATTAGGTTTTCCGCTTAAAAAAATGAAAATCGTATTTTTTAAAATAAAACACACTAACGTCAGTTCAACCAACAATTACCAGGCGTAATGAATTACCTTGAAGCGCGCATAAACGCGCATTTCTAAATTGTCTTTTTAATATAATTTGTATAAATTAGCGGAACGAAGACAAGATTAACAACATTTACGGTGTTTTATTAGGGAAAACAAAACATCGATTATAATTCTAAACTTTTATATGGGAATACAAATTAAGTCATTTGAAGAGTACCAGGAGGCCTATAAACAGAGCGTAGAAAATCCTGAGGAGTTTTGGGCAGGTATAGCAGAGCATTTCTTTTGGCAAAAGAAATGGCAGAATGTACTTTCATGGAATTTCGACGAGCCGAATATCAAATGGTTCGAAAAAGGGAAATTGAATATTACGGAAAACTGCCTAGACCGTCATATTTATAAGCTAGGCGACAGGCCTGCTATAATTTGGGAGCCCAATGATCCGAATGAAGCGCATCGCGTGCTTACGTATAAGCAACTGCTGGAAAAGGTAAAACAATTTGCCACGGTCTTAAAGAACAACAACGTTCGCAAAGGCGATAGGGTATGTATATATATGCCTATGGTCCCCGAGCTGGCCATCGCCATGCTAGCATGTGCTAGGATCGGAGCTATTCACTCGGTAGTATTTGGCGGGTTTTCCGCAAGATCCATTGCTGATAGGATCAACGATGCTGAATGTAAGATTGTCATCACGGCAGACGGAGGATTTAGGGGAAATAAAGTATTGAACTTAAAAAGCATTGTAGACGATGCTTTAGAGCAAACTAATTTAGTGGAGCGTGTCATCGTTCTCACTAGAACACGTACTCCCGTGAGTATGATTAAAGGAAGGGACGTATGGTGGGAAGATGAGATTACCAAAGTAGAAACTATGGGTAACCCTCCTTGCCCTGCGGCAGAGATGGATGCCGAGGATACCTTATTTATACTATACACCTCGGGATCGACCGGAAAACCCAAAGGTGTGGTGCATACCACAGGCGGGTATATGGTCTACACGGGATATACTTTCACCAATGTCTTCCAGTATCAACCGGGGGAAGTTTATTTCTGTACGGCAGACATAGGATGGATTACTGGCCACTCATACATCGTCTATGGCCCATTATCTCAAGGTGCAACCTCATTGATGTTTGAGGGCATACCGACTTACCCGGATGGCGGTAGATTTTGGGATATCGTTAAAAAGCATCAGGTCAATATATTCTATACCGCACCAACGGCTATTCGTTCACTGATGGCTTTAGGGGATGAGTATTTAGAGGGCAAAGACTTGAGCTCTTTACGTGTTTTAGGGTCGGTTGGTGAGCCTATAAATGAAGAAGCTTGGAACTGGTACAACGAAAAAATTGGTAAAAACAAAGCGCCAATCGTGGACACTTGGTGGCAAACGGAAAACGGTGGTATATTAATATCTCCTTTAGCGGGTATCACACCTACTAAACCCAGTTACGCTATGCTCCCATTACCGGGCGTGCAACTGGCCATCATGGATGAAAACGGCAACGAGCTAGAGGGCAATAATGTAAGTGGAAACTTATGTATTAAATTCCCTTGGCCAAGCATCCTGCGAACAACCTATGGAGACCACGAGCGCTGTAAGCAAACTTACTTCTCGGCCTACCCGGGGAAATATTTCAGTGAAGACGGCTGCTTGAGGGATGAGGAAGGCTACTACCGCATAACTGGTAGAGTGGACGACGTGCTGAATGTCTCGGGACATAGAATTGGTACGGCTGAGGTGGAGGACGCTATTAACATGCACGCTGAAGTTGTAGAATCGGCCATCGTAGGCTACCCTCACCCGATTAAAGGGCAAGGGATCTTCGCTTATGTTATTGCAAACCACCAGTACGGCGACCAGGAGCTCACTAGAAGCAACA
>DXEZ01000345.1 GCA_019114715.1 Candidatus Sphingobacterium stercoripullorum
AAAGCCCACCTAACTTGCTATTAGGCGGGCTTTTTTTATGCTTCTAGAATGCATCTTAAGACGCTCCAGCTTATTAAATCACTTTAAAGTGGTTTAGGGCATTCCAAATGCCATCCTCATCCACAGAGTCTGTTACATAGTCTGCAACATCCTTTAGCTCCGGATTGGCATTACCCATCGCTACTCCTAGCTCTACCGCTTGGATCATCTGTAAATCATTACCGCCATCGCCAAAAGCCATAGTGTTTTTTATGTCTATATTAAAATGCTTGCAAAAGGTCTCCACCCCTATCCTTTTACTCATTCCCTTAGGGTTTACATCAGCAAAAAGCGGTGTCCACCTAGAGGAATCGCAGTTAGGCATTATCTTCTCCATGAATTCCGGCTCCTCCTGGGGAGGTAAAAACACGTTTGTCTGCAATACGCCATCTAAAATGGCATTATCCAAATCCACAGGATCCGGGACAGGCAAATTCAAATGAGCGTACATCCCTGCCACCTCTTTAGTTACATCGTTAATTAAAATATCGTCCTCATACATAAATGAAAAGCTCAGAGGCTTCTTTTTTGCGTACTCCACAACATTCTGTATATCCTGCGTAACGATAGCTTGCTTATGAAGAACCTTTCCTTGCTTGCTCAAACAAAAGGCACCGTTGAAGGTGACATATCCATCGAAATCTAAAAACTTCACATGCTCTAATGATTGTATCGAGCGTCCGGTCGCTAGAATTACATAAATTCCTTTTTCCTTTAAAATATCAATTGCTTTTTGCGTAGAGTTAGAAACTCTATGAGTTTTAAAACTCATCAAGGTACCGTCTATATCAAAAAAGACGGCTTTAATTTCTGGGTTTTTCTGCATACATGCAAAATAAGTAGCTTTTAGCTATAAAACAAATAGCCTGAGTTATCTATTTGTTAAAGGCAACCGCCCCGCACTTTTGCTAACCTAGGCTTGTGGAACTGCAGATTTTATCATTGCAAAGGTTATAGACCCCTCCAGCCAGTATTCTTTTTCAGCTGCCATTCAGCCTTTTCTTTGCTGCATGTCAAGCGCTTTCTAAGTGTTAAACACGCTTTAAAGCCCCAGAGCGCCTGCTGGGGCGGAGTTTTCCAGCGTTAAATAAAAGCTAACAGGATTTATTTGCCTCTTTTATCAAGGGTCCTTCAAACATTGCCCCTACCAACATCTCTAGGAATTATATATATTTGAAAAAAAATCATCATGCTAGCACATCAAAACTTTCTTTCTCTGGTTAATGAAAGTATTAAACGAGAAACCTTCATTAAGCTCTCTTTGAACAACTACCAAGGAGAAGAGAACGCTCTGGAGAGAATCTATGCGAAGTTGGTGCTCTTGAAAGGCAGATTAATGCTCTCATTTACCTACCGCTATAAGACCAAGGTGATCATAAAAAATTACGAGATACCGGAAGCCATGGATCTGGTGAGCGGCTACCTGGAGAACGCTGATTTTCTAACTTTAACCCTAAACACGCAGTTTATAGACTGCACCTTAAAGAGAAACAAAAAGTACCAGTGGAAATTACTGAGAAGGAAAGTCAAAGGAAGGGAGAAGCAGTCATTCGATCACGACAGAAAAAAACAACATATCTTGGATCCTAAAGGAAAGGTCTATCTACAGCAATTAAAGCTCACCGGTGCAGACGGGGAGGTTTTTAAAGCGGCGCAAGACAAATGGAAGCAAATCAACCACTACATTGCACTCCTGCAGCCCGCTTTAACGCATTTAAAAAACAACAGCCCGCAGATAGCTGATATGGGATCCGGCAAAGGCTATCTAACTTTCGCCCTGTACGATTACCTAACTTCGCAATTAAACTTATCGCCCCATATAACCGGCGTAGAGTACCGCAAAGATTTGGTAGAGTTCTGCAACCAAGTGGCCCAAGAGCAAAGCTTCAGCAACCTTTCATTTTGGCAGGGGGGTATTGAAGACTACCAGCCTAAAGAAAAAATCGACATCCTGATTGCCCTACATGCCTGCGATACAGCCACCGACGATGCCATTAGCAAAGGAATAAAAGAAGGCTCCGAGCTAATTGTCGTAGCGCCGTGCTGCCACAAGCAAGTCCGTAAAGAAATGGAGAAGAAAAAAGTGTTAAACGCACTGGAACCCATTACCAAGCACGGTATTTTCCTAGAAAGACAAGCGGAAATGTTAACAGATAGCATCCGGGTGTTAATCATGGAATATTTTGGTTACCACACCAAGGTAACCCAGTTCATCTCGGACGAACATACGCCTAAAAACGTACTAATTATTGGTTCAAAAAGATCAACATCCCAGGAGAAGCAAGCTGAAATCAAGGAGAAGATTAGCCAGCTGAAAGCATTTTTCGGGGTAGATAGACATCACCTAGAAAGCCTGCTAGAAATCTAGCACTAAGCATGCTAAATTTTAAATAGCAAGGTGAGAGCATAAAAAAGGGTCGTGAATACCACAACCCTCTTTTTTTGATTTGTCTAACAGACTAGATACCAAATCCAACACCGATAGACCATACGCGGTTTTTCAAATCATTAGTTAATGCTTTATCTCCTGCTAAGTTAGTAAGACCTAAACCATATCCACCGTTGATTGTAAAACCATTATAAAGTTCGTAAGCCACTAAAAAGTTCACACCAAAGTCCGTTCTTTTTAACATCTCATCGGATCCAAATTTAAAATCCTTCTCAATGGAGTTACCTGAGCTCTCACCGCTTATTTTATTTTTTCCCGATAAGCCTACTCCAAAATAAGGACCTGCACCTACCGCTACTTTACCCATTCCTAAGTCAAATTTACCGACTAAATTTACCGGCACCTCTAACCACATGGTGTTTTGCGTAACCTCAACTCCACCTAAACTCTCCGTAGAAAGCAACGTTGCACCTTTACCTTGTAATGAGACTCCCGGCTGAACATACAGATTGGAAGCCACTGGCGCGTCTAAAAACGCCGTTACAAAGAAGTTTGTAGTACTCTTTGAATCGGACAGGTCATTTGAACTACCATAACTATAAGATGGTAAGTTTAATCCTGCCTTCACGCCTATCCCAGTACCTGATTGTGCTTGTGCTCCAAATGCTACAAACAAAGAAGCAATACATCCTAATAATACCTTTTTCATATCTATATTTTTTTGTTCTATATACTAGTAATTCAAAGGTCGTTCCAATTTTGAGCTTTATTAAATGTTTTTTCATAAAAACACCCAACTCACCTCCTACCCAGCTAAGCATCAAAGGATTAAAAACCAGCTAAAAATTGAAATATTCTAGCTAGTAGCCCATAAAAAAAGTGACCCTGAAAAGAGCCACTTTTAAATTAACTTAATTTAAAACAACTGCTAGAACTGGAAGCCTACACCGAATGAAAGCACCCTGTTTTTAGCTGTTCCATATTCTCCGCCTTCTCCATCCATGTTCATGAGGCCTAAACCGTAACCGGCATTAATTGTAAAGCCGTTAAGCAGTTTATAACCCAGCAAAAAGTTAGCACCGGCATCGAGCCTTTTAAACCCGTCATCCCCCCATGTCACGTCTTCAGAAACACTCCCGTACTTCTCTTTACCACCTATACCTATACCTAAATAAGGACCAGCACCTAAAAACACATCTCCAGATCCTGCGGGAAGGTAATACACCAAATTAACCGGCACTTCTAAATACATTAAGCTTAAAGTGTACTTATCAGCTATATCTTCATCCACTTCCCAATCGTCGTCAATGAAGCTTCCTAAATCAAATTTCATCCCTTTATTTTGCAAAGAGATACCAGGTTGAATAGAAAGCCCCGGAGCAATGGGTGCATCCATGTAAGCCGTTAAATTAAAACCAACATTGTTACTGGGATTAATCGTGATACCTTCACTTTTTACAGATATTTTCGCCAGGTTTACACCCGCACGAACACCGTAACTTAATTGTGCTGTCGCACTAAAACTGACTGCTACAGCCAGAAATAGACCTAGTAAAAGTTTTTTCATTTAAATAAAATTTAAGTTTACAATTCATCCTAACACACTCAAACACCATGCCACCAGACATACACAACCCACTACCTAACAATATATTATATACTAAATCGATTACTGAAATAATTTTCACCTAACTTAAAACCAAAAGCTCGGATCTTCCTAAAAACACCAGCTAAAAATGATTTCAATAAAACATTTTGAAATTCAAATATTATATCCTACTTTTGCATTCCATGAAAGGGTCGGATGGCCGAGCGGTTAGGCAGAGGTCTGCAAAACCTTGTACAGCGGT
>DXEZ01000346.1 GCA_019114715.1 Candidatus Sphingobacterium stercoripullorum
GACTATAAATTTACCAATTTCATCCCTAAGATGGTTAATTGCCTGGGTACGTGTCAACCCTGCTAACTTAACTTTCCCAAGCTTCGGGAAGTCCACCTCTCCATTGTCATCTATGGTATAGGTTGGCATGTATGGATTTGTTGTTGTTATAGTCCCTGATCCTTGGTATGGACTGATTGGGTTGAAAGGCGCTGCGGCACGTACGTCTGCAGCTGTTACGGAGATTGTCAATATATCTCCCGCTTGTAGCTTGGGTGCATTGGTTTCGTAAAACGTACGCAACTCGGTAGAATCGGGTTGCAGGTAAATCATGTCTTTGCGACTTGCACAATTGCTAAATAAAAATAAATAGACTAGTAATACTACGCCAAGAAAATATTTACTCATGTTATTTATAAAGTTTTTGAATCCCCCCAAGCCTAAACCCTTCCATGTTTTCCTACTGCACGACCCTTGGCCAACAAAAATAGAAAAAAAACCCTATTGATTTAACTGTTAAAGAAATTTTAACAAAATAAAGGGTGTTTTCTATTGATTAAATCAAACACAATGGCTTTTTACACAGCATAAAGCTTGCCATGCTTTCTTCCTTCTTTTAAGTCTAAGTTTTTAATAGGGTTGTTCTTCAATAATTCTCGAGTATCGTACTTTTGAACTAAATGAGAAAGTGCGTTCAAGTGCTTTAAATGATGTAGGTCGGTTCCAACATAGTCGTACATTCCCGATTTAATCAAGCTTAAGGCTACCACTTTAACAGCCTCACCATAATAACGCGTGATGGATAAAAGATTGAGCTGAAATTGACATCCAGCATTTTTCAACATTTGATAAACCTTAAAATCTTGGTGGTAATAATTGTAACGTTCTGGATGTGCCAAAATAGGCTGTATTCCTTTTTCAAGTAATTGATGAACAATAGTGAAAATGGACTGTGACTCTTGCAGGTAGGACATTTCTATAAGTGCATGATTGTTTGGCAATAAACAAAGCTGATCTTTTTGGATAAACTCTTCAAGTCCATCATCAATCATATACTCTGCAGAAAATCCAAGTTCAAACTCAATCTCTTGTTTTTCAATTTCTTTTTTTAGCAGATTATAGGCATCTATTATTGTATCTGGGGTGTTCTGGTGTACTCCTTGCATGACATGAGGAGTAGCTATCGCGTGATGAATCCCTAAGCTTTTT
The DNA here is from genome assembly GCA_019114715.1 of Candidatus Sphingobacterium stercoripullorum. Taxonomy (GTDB): domain Bacteria; phylum Bacteroidota; class Bacteroidia; order Sphingobacteriales; family Sphingobacteriaceae; genus Sphingobacterium; species Sphingobacterium stercoripullorum. Next base: position 1,189 of record DXEZ01000346.1, read on the forward strand.
AAGCCTTGAATTAATTCAATAGACTTCTCTACCGAATCACTTCCGTCATCAATTCCAGGTAGCAAGTGGTTATGGATATCCATTCCAACCCAATCGAGACTATTATAATGCTTTTGTTTATTTCTTTTAAAAAGTTTTTGCCAAATACTCATTCCCTGACCTTAAAAGTTTAACCATTTCCAAGAACAGGTACACCCTAATAAACCTTTAATTTGCAAAATCATTATTACTTTTTGATTCCGAGCAAATTACTTACTACAAAACTACCTATTCCTATTATTCCAAAAATCAAAATAAAATTCTACCACTTTATGCATATGGAATTCTCTAGTGCATAGCGCAATAAGCCTGCCAAAACACATTCAGAAACATTCAATATTCAATAGAGTAGCGTATCTACACCATAATAAACGATATATGCGGAGCATTCGCTACAGTCAAGTCCTCTATTCTAAAAAAAGAACGCCCAATTCATATTTAATGATGGACGCTCTTTAGGTAAATTGAAATATTTCACAGAACTTATTTACTTATAAGCGCTCCATCGTAGCCGCTTTCATTACTGAGCCTATCAACTGCAGTAATTGCAACGGCTTCCAATTTCTCACCGTCTTTAACCCTAGGAAGCTCCTTAAAAGAAGTGTTGGCATTTAAAATTTCGTAATACCAAATACCATCGTATTTATAATACAACACCCATTTAAAAACCTGATCAGGCTCTTTGTGCAACCACTTTAAATAGACAGTTCCATTCTCTTTGGTAGTCAATAAAGTAGGTGCTAGCAAAGTGTGTGTGTTAAGCCAAGGAGTGCTAGGCGCTAATGCATCAACCTGATAAGCTTGCCTAACTGCACTGGCCACCTGCGGATTTTTCGTAAGCCCAGCAATACTCCAGTGTATGGCTCCTACACTGTTAGGAATAATCTTCCTAGTTTCTTGGATTTGCCGTGAAATTTCACCCGCACGATCCGCGCTCCGTACTCCCACAGTATTTAACCCCGGCCACAAATGTCTTTTATGGGTGTTTTCCGACTCCCACCACGACAATAAAGCCGTGAAGCTTTGTTTAGTAGGCTCAATGGGCCAATACAATTGCGGCGCAAAATAATCTATCCAGCCCTTATTCAACCAGAGTTTTGCGTCTGCATAAAGCTCGTCGTACTGAGAGGACCCTGTGATCCCTGCTGGATAACCTGGCTTCCAAATTCCAAACGGACTCAGACCAAACTTAACATGCTTTTTTTCTCGCTTAATTTCTCCGTAAATCCTTTCAATAAATTTGTTAACACTTTCACGCCTCCAATCTGCCCGACTTAGTTTCCCTCCACCATCAGTATATTGCTTCCAGGTTTTATAATCGGGAAAGTCTGCTCCTCCGTTATAGGAAGCATAGGGGTAAAAATAATCGTCAAAATGCACCCCATCAATATCATATCTTCTAACAATATCCAAAACAACTTTTGAAGCGTGATCTTGCGTTCTGGAATCTGCAGGGTCAAACCAATACATTCCATTTTTAAGTCTATGAATGAATTCCGGATGTTTACGGACAATAGAGGCCTGCTCCACACTTCCTGCAGAGCTATGATGCGCACGGTAAGGGTTCAACCACACGTGAAGCTCTAACCCTCTTTTATGTGCTTCTTCGACCCAAAACTTCAAGGGATCATAATAGGGACTTGGCCTTCTACCTGTTTGCCCGGTTAAAAAATAAGACCAAGGCTCCAAATTACTTTCATATAACGCATCTGCTGAGGGTCTTACTTGAAATATAACTGCATTAAAATTACTCTCTTTTAAAAAGTCTAAAAGCGCAATAGCCTCTGCCTTTTGCTGAACAGTAGATAAATCTCTACGTGAGGGCCAGTTGATGTTTGCTACTGTAGCAACCCACGCGGCCCTAAACTCTCTATTCACTTTAGGAAGATCATCAAAAACTGGTTTTTGTGGCTCTACAGCTTCCTTTGCAGTTTTTTTATTTTCCTCTGAAGCCTCCTCTGGCTTTTGTTGTACAACATTGGTGTCAACCCTAGACATTTTCGATGGGTTCACCTCTTTATTTGGCGTAACGCCCACTTCTGATGGGGCTTTTAAAACATTCGTTTTCTTTTGTTTAGTGGAAGAACAAGCACTAAACAGCAAAAACACAAGGAGCACAAATGGCCACCAATTGAATTTTAGATGATCTTTCTTCATAGCGTATAAAGGTAACTCTTTCAAATGATTTGCAAAAGTAACACATCGCCTCAAAACAAAAAAGTGTATTGAGTTTGAAATAATTTACCAAGGTCGTATATTCGTACATGAGTAATCCTAAAAATAAAAAGCCTAGATCTATTTATAGCAAGGTGATGTACATCATGTTCTATATGGCTGTGAGTTTATTTATTATAGGTATTTTATTAAAAATCATTTTATAAATCATGTCTAGCGAAAAAATAATTATAAACACTTCTAAAGCTCCTGAAGCGATAGGCCCCTACAATCAAGCTATTTTAGCAGGAGGCTTTCTATATATATCGGGGCAAATCCCATTAGATCCACAAACCATGAAGCTTGTTAGCGAGGATGTAAAAGATCAAACCCATCAGGTTTTCAAAAACTTAAAAAGTATTTTAGAAAAAGCAGATTATAGCTGGGAGGATGTGGTAAAAGCGTCTGTCTTTATAAAAAACATGGATGATTTTGGATCTATCAACGAAGTTTACTCGGAATATTTCACGAAAAACCAACCAGCCAGAGAGTGCGTAGAGGTTGCTCGCCTTCCCAAGGATGTTCAAGTTGAAATATCGCTAATCGCTTGGAAGGATAGAAAATAACAATTTACTCTTTCGTTAATAACACGCAGCGGTAGTTGTTTTAATTACCGCGTTAATATAGCCCTCAAACGTTTTCGTAAAAACCGCAACCGTTTGCGTTTAATGCAAACCCCAATTTCAGTTTAATATTTCATATATTGTTTTCTAGACTAGCATAAGATTTATTAACACAATAAACCTTATTATTTATCAAAAAACATTTTCCATTTGGAGATTAACAAACTTACCCAATGAACACTAGAAGAAAGTTTTTAAAATCAGGTGTAATTGCAGGAATTGCAGGCTTAACGCTGCCAAAGTTTTCCAGGGCAGACTTGAAAAGTAATAATACCCGTGAACTTAAGTTAGGCATTGCGGGCTATAGCTTTGTAAACTTTAACCTCCCAGACTCATTAGCAATGATGCAGAGGATGAATGTGCGTTACCTGTGCATTAAAGACTTTCATTTACCTTTAGATAGCGACCAAAGCACCATTCAAAGCTTCCATCATACGTTACAGAAGTCCAACGTAAAAGGCTACGCTGTAGGTCCTATTTATATGAAAACTGAACAGGAAGTAAGCCAGGCTTTTGAATATGCAAAGCGAGTAGGCGTTGACTTGATAATCGGTATCCCAAGCCCAGAATCTTTGGAATATGTAGATCAACACATCAAAAAATATAACATCCGATATGCAATTCATAATCACGGTCCCGAAGACAAGTTGTATCCAAATGCATCTACGATTTATAAACACATCAAATCATTTGATGAAAGAATGGGAATGTGTTTCGACATGGGCCATAACATGCGTGATGGAGAAGATCCAATTCGAGATTTAGAAAGGTATAAACACAGGATATTTGACATCCACCTAAAAAATGTCACCTCTGCTTCTGCAGAAGGGACAACCTGCGAACTAGGCAGAGGTATCATCGACATCCCCCTGTTCGTCAGAACATTAGACAAAATTAAATATAACGGAGTATGCAGCCTCGAGTTTGAAAAAGACATGAAAGACCCATTAGCTGGACTGGCTGAAAGCAAAGGCTACTTCCAAGGAGTTTGTAACACGCTCAACCTAAAGGTTGATTAATGGAGAACGCCCATGAAACTACTTCCACAACAAGCAATTGTTTTACTACTCGCCCTATTGATAGGTAGCTGCACTACAAATAACTCTAAAGAATGGGATTACTTATTTAATGAAAAGGATCTCAAGGATTGGCATACACTTGGAGGTCAGGCACCATTCACTATCGAAGATGAGCGCATAGTGGCTACTATGCTACCTCAATCACCCAACTCTTTTTTAGTTACAGATAAAGCGTATAAAGACTTCATCCTAGAACTGGATTTTAAAATCGAAGGAAACAGTAGCAACTCCGGCATCCAAATACGAGGACAAAAAAATAGCAATGCCGATTCACCCCATGAAGTAGAAGGCCTCCAAATAGAAATAGACCCAAGCAGCAGATCTTGGACAGGAGGCATTTACGATGAAGCTAGGCGGGGCTGGCTATATCCTTTGGATTTAAATGCGAAATCCAAAGACGCCTATAAATCTGGTGAGTTCAATCAGTTAAGGGTTGAAGCTATTGGCAAAGAGATTAAAACATGGGTGAATGGAGTCCCTTGCGCCTATCTAATAGATACCCTTCATGAAGAAGGGTTTATTGGTCTTCAAGTGCACAGCATCAATGATCCCGAATTAGAAGGGAAAAAGGTATTCTTTAGAAACATCCGAATAAAAACTGAAAACCTTTCACCTTCGGAGTTTCCACCTGATATACACATCGAAAACCTCACTCCTAATGAGTTATCCCCAGGGCAAATAGACCAAGGGTATAAACTGTTATTTGATGGACGAAGCACATCAGAATGGCAAGGTGTAACTAGCGATTCTTTTCCAAAATCGGGATGGATAGTAGAGCAAGGGGCATTAAAGATTGCTAAAGCCCCAGATGGACAAACAACAAGTGGTGGAGATATAATAAGTAAAGATGTTTTTTCTGCTTTCGACTTGACCTTCGAGTTTAAACTTACTAACGGCGCCAACAGTGGAGTTAAATACCTACTATCCGATCAATCGGTAGGATTCGAGTATCAGATTTTAGATGACGCTCTGCATCCAGATGCTAAGATGGGAATGGATAACAATAGAACGCTTGCCTCTTTGTATGACATTGTTCCATCGGATCAAAATCCCCGGGCAAGAAAGCCTGTAGGCCAGTGGAACAAAGGTCGAATTTTAGTGACCAAGGACAATACCGTACATCATTATTTAAATGGATATGAAGTATTAAGCGTCGATCGTGACACAGACAAATTCCTCGATAAAGTAAAGACAAGCAAATTTAAAGATAGAGCAGGCTTTACGGAAGTTAGAGAAAGTCCTATTTTACTTCAAGACCATTCTGATGAAGTACATTTTAGAAGTATAAGAATCAAAAAACTTTAATACTAATTGGTTTAAACCCAAAAACAATTATTATGAATCATTACTTTTCAAGACGAAGCTTCCTTAAGAAAACGGCCGTTGCGGGCGGAGCTTTAGCGTTAGCAAATAGTACTTTAGGGAATATTGCACTTGCATCTGCCAATGAAAGAGTAAACCTAGCCTGCGTGGGTATAGGTAATAGAGGTGGTGAAATTATACGAGACTTGTATAAAACCGGGCTATGCAATATTGTAGCCCTTTGTGATGTGGACATGGAGGCTCCTCACACGCAAGGGGTGTTAAAAGAATTTCCCGATGTCCCAAGGTTTAAAGACTTCAGAGAAATGTTCGATAAAATGGGCAATCAAATTGAAGCCGTCTCCGTAGGCGTACCGGACTTTTCCCATTTCCCTATAACTATGATGGCTATAGATTTAGGTAAACATGTTTATGTAGAGAAGCCATTAGCGCGTACCTTTTACGAAGTAGAACTTCTTATGCAAAAAGCCAAGAAGCACCCGAAGGTCGTAACGCAAATGGGAAACCAAGGGCATTCTGGCGCGAATTATTTTCAATTCAAAGCTTGGAAAGAAGCAGGAATAATAAAGAATGTCACCCGGATTGATGCACATATGAATAACCCCAGAAGGTGGCACGAATGGGACGTCAATATCAAAAACTTTCCCAATGCTGAAAAGCTTCCTCCTACCTTAGATTGGGATTTATGGCAGGTACACACTGCGGGCCACAGCTACAACAAAGATTTTGTGAACGGCCAATGGCGTTGCTGGTATGACTTTGGAATGGGTGCATTAGGAGATTGGGGGGCTCATATTCTAGACACAGCACATGAGTTCCTCGAGATGGGGCTCCCAACGTCAATCGAAGCAGTTAAGCTCGATGGACATAACTCATTCTTTTTCCCTATGTCGTCCACCATAAAGTTCTCCTTCCCCAAGCGAAAGTCCATGCCTGCCATCGATGTCACTTGGTATGACGGACTTGATAACTTACCCCCTATACCAAAAGGCTATGGTGTTTCTGGACTAGACCCAGATATTCCACCTCCTAGCACAGGAGAAATAGAGCCTTCCAATTTAAATCCGGGGAAAATAATCTATTCAAAAGACCTTACTTTTAAAGGTGGATCTCACAGCAGTATCCTTTCTATAATCCCTGAAGAAAAAGCCAAGGATATGGAAAATAAACTACCTGAAGTTCCAGACTCCCCTTCAAATCACTATGCTAACTTTTTAAACGCATGTAAGGGAGTAGAAAAAGCGCGATCACCGTTTTCTATTTCTGGACCTTTAAGCCAGGTGTTTTGCCTAGGGGTAATCGCACAGCGATTAAACACGAAATTAGAATTCGATCCTATTAAAAAAGAAATAACAAACGATGCTTTTGCAAACGCCTTATTAATAGGACCACCACCTAGAAAAGGCTGGGAGGATTTTTTCATCGTTTAAGCTTTATAATACACATTTAGCAAAGCGCATAGGCACAAAATGCTTGTGCGCTTTTTTTATCGCTCTTGTGGCAATCTGATATTAATTCGAAAATACTGCTTATTAGTCTCTTAATCACCTCAAAAGCAAAAAACCCTTTAAATGTGTTGCTCAAGTTTATTCTAAATATTTCTTCCTATATGTTTGAACGGACACACCATAATAGCTGGTGAAAACTTTGTAGAAATAATTGTGGCCTGAATCCCCCTCTAGAATAACTATTTCAGAAACTAACAAAGTGGTATGAGTTAACATTTGCACAGATTTTGCCATTCACATCTGTACGTCTGTTATTATTATATCGAGTACCCATTCAATATGATTTTGCTTATTTCAATAAAGTAGGTTCTAACCAAATCCTTATTCCATAACCGTGCATGATGTGCACAAATGTTTCGTACAAAAGTTAGCGAGTGTACCTACGATTGAAATACCGTATGATGGATTATGAAAAAATCAGGGATACGCTTTTTGTCATCGTTGCTTCTCACAACCTCTGACAAATTAGATAATTCGCATATGGTTAATAATTCAAAACACATACAAGACGGTGGATTTAATGGTCTGTTGTAACAATCGGTATAATATTTAATAAAAACTTTTTGTTTTCGATGTGTTTTTGCTTTAGAGATAATGTTCTGAAAATCGGAACAAGGATCAACAGTATTTCCTACGATATTATAATATGGTTTTACAATGGGATTTTTTGTCATCTTGCCAATGTGAATTGTTGTAATACGTTGCCATTTGATAAATAAACTGCGTACGGATAGCCACCTCTATTCGCTCGATGCAATCAAAAACAAATAGTCTTAATTCTCTGTCAAATGCATAGGTCCGAATAATATGATAAAAAGTAGTTCCCTAATCAAAAGTGTCTTTATTGAAATAGCAGAAAATAAGCACTGAGTCTATAATAGCTAATTTGTTGCAAATAGGAAATTGCACGTAGCTCATCGGCAACTTCTAATCCACGATTTTTCA
>DXEZ01000347.1 GCA_019114715.1 Candidatus Sphingobacterium stercoripullorum
TTTAATATTATTAATAATACTTTCCAAGATAGTAGCACAAATAACAACAACTACATGTGCTCAATCGACCCCATTGATAAAATCATTGAGCTCTACGAGCGCCTCTTAGAAGCTGAAAAATCCAAAGTTGCGTACCTGGAAAAACTGCTAAAGAACCGGTAGGGCTTCACAAGAGCACTGACCCACTAACCAAGTAAACTAAAAAGACGCTGATTACAGATCCAAGACTTCTTTATAACTCGCGCTTAAGAAGCTACACGAGTAATATCCATCTGTAACAAATATCACCTAAATCCTTCTCTTATTACTGCATATTTGTGCTAGGAAAAACAAGCTCAGCGGCATCGTCCATTAAGCAAGTTTTAAGCATAGACAACTCAAAACTCATGGTAATAATAGGATATATACTGGCCTTTTTAGTAGGTGCATCATTAGGTATTATTGGCAGTGGAGGCTCCATATTAACACTTCCAATTTTAGTGTATTTAATGGGCGTAGATCCAGAAACCGCTACAGCCTACTCACTATTCATTGTAGGGGTCACTTCACTCGTAGGCGGCATAAAAAGCTTAAAATCAAAAAATGCAGACCTTAAAACAGTCATCACATTTGGGGTCCCCTCCATAATTGCTGTTTATATAACTAGGGCCTACCTCCTACCTTGGATCCCGCAGGAGGTAGCGAGCTTTGGATCATGCACTCTGAGCAAAGACTTAGCTTTAATGCTCTTATTTGCAGTGGTTATGATTGCCTCTGCTTTTTCGATGATAAAAAGTAAAAATAAATCCGCAGCTACTAAAGAAACCGCCATTACTTATAGCTACCCCATGATACTAATCGAAGGTCTTGGCGTGGGAACACTTACTGGATTAGTTGGCGCAGGTGGCGGGTTTTTAATAATCCCAGCACTTGTACTGCTGGCTAAGATGCCTATGAAACTCGCGGTAGGCACCTCACTGCTTATTATAGCCTCCAAGTCATTAATCGGTTTTTTAGGAGACCTGCAAACCAGTCACGCTATAGACTGGAGCCTGCTAGCCCTATTTTCTCTTTTATCGGTTACAGGGATCCTTTTGGGCCTCTATATTGCAAAAAGACTATCAAGTGAGAGTTTTACAAAAGGGTTTGGATATTTTGTACTAATAATGGGTTTCTACATTATCATTACAGAGCTATTCTTTTAAAAAAATGGGTCCAAAACTTTAGGTTTCCCTCAGGATCTCATTTTTATAGAACCTATTTATTAGTCTAAGGTAGCATATCTTTCTTTGCTAAATTTATATTCCTACATCTGGCGTTCCTCCTTAATTAGCCTACTGCGAGCTACTATTCCCCCCTTTTCAAAACTAGTCTCATCCACTGAATTAGGTGGCCTACCCCATTATAGATATATTGCTAATCAATAGCGCCTAAAATAATTAAAAAGGGTATGTTTGCAATCTAAATGAAAAGAACTGATAAAAACATCCTCCAAAGTTACTCCGCTTTAATCATAAGCAGAACTGTTAATTGTTACCAATCTTTAGGTATTGGATACTTCAGCGAACCAGAAGGTATGTTACAAGCCAGTACTCATTAATTTATATTTCTCACTATAGATTCTTATGCAGAAGATTTTCAACTTATATGATTTCAAGCAAAAAATAAATTATAAAAACGAAATTTTAGCGGGATTAACCGTCGCAATGACGATGATCCCAGAATCCTTATCTTTCGCTATTCTCGCGGGACTTTCACCATTAACTGGGTTGTATGCTGCATTTTTAATGGGGCTAGTGACTGCGATACTCGGCGGAAGACCTGGAATGATTTCTGGCGGAGCTGGGGCCACTGTAGTTGTACTGATAGCTCTTGTAGCAACCCATGGCGTAGAATATCTTTTTGCAGCGGTAGTATTAGCCGGCATTTTACAACTGCTGGTCGGCGCATTTAAACTGGGGAAATTCGTTAGGCTCATCCCACAACCCGTGATGTATGGTTTTTTAAACGGGCTTGCCGTAATCATTTTTATGGCGCAAGTAGCGCAGTTCAAAGTTTCTGAAAACGGCACTAATCAATGGATGACTGGACCTTCATTATATATTATGATTGGCCTAACCCTCCTCACCATTGCTATTGTCTTTTTACTTCCCAAGCTGACCAAAGCTATCCCTGCTTCCTTAGTAGCAATTCTGGTTGTGTTTGGCCTTGTTTATTTTTTCAATATAGATACAAAAAAGGTAATCGATATTGCATCGGTTAGTGGCACATTCCCGTCCTTCCATATTCCTAAAATTCCTTTCAATTTAGAAACGCTGACAATTGTTTTTCCTTACGCCCTAGTTATGGCGGGTGTTGGGTTAATTGAGACCCTACTAACCTTAAATATGGTTGACGAAATTACCAACACAAAAGGTAAAGCAAATAGGGAAGCAGCAGCGCAAGGTATTGCAAACATTACCAACGGCTTCTTTGGCGGAATGGGTGGATGCGCTATGGTTGCGCAGACTTTAGTCAACATCGGTGCTGGTGCTAGAGCAAGGCTTTCAGCTATTATCGGCGCTGTAACTATATTAGCGATAATTTTAGTGGGAGGCCCCGTAATTGAGCAAATTCCTATGGCAGCACTAGTCGGTGTAATGATGATGGTGGCTATTGGAACATTCGAGTGGGTGAGCTTTCGCATCATCAATAAGATGCCAAAACACGATATTTTCACTGGAATACTAGTGGCAATCATAACTGTTGTGCTGCACAATCTCGCTTTAGCTGTTTTAATCGGCGTGGTGATTTCCGCTTTAGTTTTTGCCTGGGAAAGTGCCAAACGTATTCGAGCAAGAAAACATATAGATGAAAATGGAGTGAAGCACTACGAGATCTTCGGCCCTCTTTTCTTTGGTTCAACCACGGTCTTTTTAGAAAAATTTGATGTATTAAATGACCCTACTGAAGTTATAATAGACTTCAAGGAAAGTAGAGTGGTGGATATGTCCGCTATTGATGCTCTGAATAAAATTACAGAGAAATATAACGGACAAGGTAAAAAGCTTCGTCTTCGCAATCTAAGTCAAGACTGTAGAAAGCTGCTTAAAAATGCTGAAAGTGTAATTGATATAAACATTATAGAAGATCCAACCTATAAGGTTATGACGGGTGAATAACCTTAAATGTAGTGTAAGGGGGATAACGCCCCTAGCGCCTATCAACTCCCGCTACTTGTATGGCGTTAAATCTTCTTGTTAAAGTAAACTCAAAATGGCTCGACAATTCTTTTGAAGAGCCAAGTCACTTCGCCAAGCCTTTACTTAGGAGTTCTTATTCCGAAAGATCTCTTGGACAAACTCAATTAATGGATTAGGAGGTCCATCCAATTTATGCATGTTTTTAAGGTAGTACAGCCATCTATCAAGGTCATTTTCAAGTTCAAACTCCTTTTTGTTAAAGTTAGTTAGCTCTATGAAATAAAATCCTAGCCCATTAGAAAAGACCATGGAATCGTCTCTGTATTTTAAGCATATATCGTGGATATATTTGGTTTTATCCTCAGACCCAACTAAATGTACCATGTACATAAAAACAACAACATAAGCTCTTTTGGCAGAAACCTCACGGTC
>DXEZ01000008.1 GCA_019114715.1 Candidatus Sphingobacterium stercoripullorum
TATTGTGGTATTAATCTAATTTTAATACGGCTAAGAATGCATTTTGTGGAATCTCAACGTTCCCTACTTGACGCATTCTCTTTTTTCCTTTTTTCTGTTTCTCTAAAAGCTTACGCTTTCTTGAAATGTCCCCTCCATAACATTTGGCGGTTACATCTTTACGAAGAGCACGTATGGATTCGCGAGCAATAATCTTTGCACCGATTGACGCTTGAATTTTTATTTCAAATTGCTGTCGTGGAAGTAATTCTTTTAGCTTCTCACACATTCTCTTTCCAAAATCGTATGAATTACTCCTATGAATCAGTGAAGATAAAGCATCTACAGGCTCATCGTTTAAGCGAATATCTAATTTAACCAAGTCTGAGGCTCTATATCCTATCTGGTAATAATCAAAAGATGCATAACCACGAGATAAGCTTTTGAGTTTATCGTAAAAATCAAAAACAATTTCTCCCATTGGCATCTCAAAGATCATCTCCACACGATCAGCAGTCAAATACGACTGATTGATGATAGTCCCTCTTTTTTGAATACATAAAGACATGATTGGTCCCACATAATCGGACTTGGTGATGATTGATGCACGTATATAAGGCTCTTCAATCCTTTCCATGTGGTTGGGTGATGGAAGGTCCGAAGGGTTGTGAACGATGACCTCTTCCTGATCTGCTACGAGATAAGCCTTATAAGACACGTTAGGTACTGTGGTAATTACCGTCATATCAAACTCCCTCTCTAGGCGCTCTTGGATAATCTCCATATGGAGCATTCCTAAGAATCCGCATCGGAATCCAAAGCCTAGTGCTGCAGAAGACTCGGGTTCAAACACCAAAGAGGCGTCGTTTAACTGCAAGCGGTGCATAGATTCCCTGAGCTCTTCATAATCCTCCGTATCTACCGGATAGATCCCTGCAAATACCATGGGTTTCACTTCTTCAAACCCTTGGATGGCCTGTTCACAAGGTCTATCAATATGGGTAATAGTATCCCCTACCTTAACTTCTTTTGCTTCTTTAATACCTGAAATAATATAGCCTACATCTCCCGTCTTAATTACATCTCTAGGTTGCATTTGTAGTTTAAGCACCCCTACCTCATCTGCTATATATTCTTTATTGGTAGCAACAAACTTCACTTTGTCACCTTTACGTATTTCACCGTTCTCCACTTTGAAATACGCCATAATCCCTCTAAACGAATTAAATACGGAGTCAAAAATCAACGCCTGTAGCGGTGCTTTTGGATCTCCTTGTGGCGATGGTACTCTATTGATAATAGCGTCTAAGATATTATCAATTCCCAAACCGGTTTTTCCTGATGCTGGAATAATATCCTCTCTATCTCCACCTATCAACTCAATTATTTGATCTTTCACCTCTTCTGGCATAGCGCCAGGTAAATCCATTTTATTTAAAACTGGAATAATCTCTAGATCATGCTCCAAGGCTAAATAAAGATTAGAAATTGTTTGAGCTTGTATCCCTTGTGAAGCATCTACAATCAGTAGTGCTCCCTCACATGCTGCTATGGACCGCGATACTTCATAGGAAAAGTCCACGTGCCCAGGAGTATCAATTAGGTTCAAGACGTAATCCTGTCCCTCATGCTTGTAACTCATTTGAATGGCGTGACTTTTTATCGTAATCCCCCGCTCTTGCTCTAGATCCATACTGTCTAAGAGCTGATCCTTCTTTTCCCTTACTGTAATGGTGTTTGTATACTCTAACAGTCGATCTGCTAACGTACTTTTCCCATGATCAATATGGGCTATAATACAAAAGTTCCGAATATGCTTCATCAAATCCTAATAATAATCAGCAAATATAATTTAATTTAATGTAATACTACCCTAAGTCACTCCTTATATACAAAATATTATTGAAAAGATGATTAAATACCATTTTGTTGCATTAAAATGAGCTTAAAATCCGACTTCCCATTTAGAAGGGAAAGCGTCCAACTTCCGCCCAACTTTAGCATTCTTTAAAACCCCAATTTAACTCTCACATAACGACTGGATTAACTAAATAAAGTAATAGCTTTCGGGTTTTAATGGGGATTCTGCTTATTTTTGGGGCCTATGATTGAAATATATACAGATGGGGCCTCTAGTGGAAATCCAGGGCCCGGAGGATATGGAACGATACTTCGTACTATTTATCAGGGGAAGGAAGAGCAATTTCGTGGGAAATTGTATGAAAAGGAGTTTTCGGGCGGTTATAGGCTAACGACAAACAACCGCATGGAGCTGATGGCCGTTATCGTTGGCCTTGAAGCTTTAAAGAAGCCTGGACAGAAAGTCACTGTATTTTCCGATTCTAAGTATTTTATCGATGCCATAGACAAGAAGTGGGTTTATGGATGGATTAAAAAAGGTTTCGCTGGAAAAAAGAATAAAGATCTTTGGGAGCGTCTTCTTCGAAGCTACCGCTTACATCAAGTGCAGCTGGTTTGGGTAAAAGGGCACGCCGGACACCCTCTTAATGAACGATGTGACGCTCTGGCCGTTGCTGCATCAAAAAACCAAGCAGAATGGAAAGTCGATACTGAGTTTGAAAGATCTCGAAACGATTTGTAAACCATAGGACTTTTGGCTATACTTCCTATGGAATGATAAAAGAAGATTCTATGAATCAAAAATCGCCTATACACGTTGAAGTTTTTGGCGCATCGCAAATCGAACACGGTGCGATGGAACAGATTTACGATGCTGCAAAGCTGCCTGTTTCTCTGGCTGCCGCATTGATGCCCGATGCACATCAAGGGTATGGTCTTCCAATAGGTGGAGTGCTGGCAACGGACAATGCGGTAATCCCTTACGGTGTAGGTGTTGATATCGGCTGTAGGGTGGCGCTATCGATCTACGAGATGCCACATCATGAATTATTTAAAAACCCACAATTCTTTAGAAAGCTCCTTCTGGATAACACTTTATTTGGCGCAGGAAGAGGCTTTAAAGGAAAGGATAAATCGGACCACCCGGTTTTAGAAAATAACCTTTTTAAAGAACTACCCCTACTTAGGAAGCTCAAAGATAGAGCTTGGTCCCAGTTAGGAACCTCAGGCGGTGGTAATCATTTTGCCGAGTTTGGTGTTTTTACATTAACGGATACAGACCCTCGATTAAATCTAGAAAAAGGAGAATACCTTGCGCTATTAACGCACTCTGGATCTAGGGGACTAGGCGCTAATATTGCCAATCATTTCACGAAAGTTGCAAAAAGCAAAAGTCAACTAGATAGACGCATTACCAACCTTTCTTACCTCTCCTTAGACTCTGAAGATGGACAAACCTACTGGAATAGCATGGAACTTGCAGGAGACTATGCATCAGCATGTCACCAAATAATCCACGAAAAAATCCATCAAACTTTAGGTTCTCAGCTGCTTGCAAAGGTGGAAAACCACCATAACTTCGCATGGAAAGAGATTTGGAAAGGCCAAGAAGTAATCGTTCACAGAAAAGGAGCCACACCCGCATCAGAAGGAACTCTAGGCTTTATCCCTGGATCCATGGTGGACCCTGGATTCTTAGTTCGTGGTAAGGGAATCGAGTCGGGTTTAAATTCCGCTGCACATGGCGCAGGAAGGCAAATGAGCCGCCGACAGGCTTTTAAAAATTATAATAAAAAAGACCTGAACCATATTGCCAGTAAACACGAAATATCTTTAATCGGCGCGGGAATAGATGAAATTCCTATGGCCTACAAAAACATCCACCAGGTTATGCGTGCCCAAGAAGAGCTGATTGAGGTTCTCGGTCAATTCGACCCTAAAGTGGTTAGAATGGCGGATGATGGAAGTAGAGAAGATTAAACCATCCACACACTCAAAATAAGCAAAGCGTGTGGATGGCTAAACCAGTAGCTATGCCTCGGCATTGGGTGTAAAGCCCATTGGAAATGGAGGTGTTTCCTCAATTTCAATTGGTCCGTTCATAGCTTCGAACTGGCGTATATTATCTTCAATTGCTCTTAACAACCTCTTAGCGTGCTCGGGAGCCATAACAATTCTGGAATGAACCCTTGCGCTTTCGATCCCTGGAAGTACACTCGCAAAATCAACCACAAATTCACTGCTGGAATGGGTGATGACAGCTAAGTTCGAATACTTCCCTAGAGCTACCTCTTCAGTTAGCTCAAAGTTCAAGGAATCTTCATTTGGTTTGTTCTTATTACTCATTTTTATTGATTAAATGTTCTAAAATCCTGCCCATCTTTAATATTCAATAAAGCATTGTAAATTAACAAAATAACGTTATCCACATCTTCCTTATGCACCATCTCTACCGTGGTATGCATGTATCTTAAAGGAAGAGATATTAAGGCCGATGGCACCCCTCCATTGGAATAAGCAAACGCGTCTGTGTCAGTTCCCGTAAAACGCGATGACGCCTGCCTTTGAAATGGAATATCATTATTCTTAGCCACTTCAAATAGCAGCTTATTCAAATTGATTTGAACAGCTGGAGCGTAAGAAAGCACCGGACCTTTTCCACAAGACAAATCTCCCTGAGTAATTTTATTTATCATTGGAGTTTGCGTGTCGTGAGTTACGTCTGTTACGATGGCAACATTTGGTTTTATCTTTTCCGTGATCATTTCTGCTCCACGAAGTCCTACTTCCTCTTGCACCGCATTTACAATATACAGACCAAATGGAAGCTTCTTTTTATTGTCTTTTAAAAGCCTGGCTACCTCAGCAATCATAAACCCACCTACCCTGTTATCAAGCGCACGGCCAACGTAGTATCTATCGTTAAGAACCATAAATTCATCTTGATAAGTAACCACTGATCCCACGTGAATACCTAGCTCTTCGACCTCTTCCTTACTGGTGCATCCGCAGTCAATAAAAATATTTTTTAAAGTCGGCCCTTCCTCCTTCTCTCCCGAGCGAGTGTGGATTGCTGGCCAGCCAAACACGCCGTCCACGATACCTTTTTCAGTATGGATGTGTACTTTTTTCGAAGGCGCAATCTGATGATCGGAACCACCATTTCTAATAACATAAATAAGTCCTTCTTTAGTTATATAATTCACATACCAGGAAATCTCATCGGCATGTGCCTCAATCACCACTTTATAAGGGGCATCTGGATTCACAACTCCAACTGCTGTCCCGTAATGATCAACAAAGGTTTCATCTACATAAGGATTTATATAGTCCAACCACATACGCTGACCACTCCACTCATAACTTGTAGGAGAGGGATTATTTATATAACTCTCTAGAAATTCTAAAGATTTGGAATTAACAACACTCTTATTGTCTTTTTTATTTTGCTTTTTATTAGCCATACTTGTTTTTTTGTGAAAAATAGTGTTTTTACACAAACTTATCAAATGTTTAACCATTAGTATTTGCTAATATTTATCTATAGAATTAACCTTTCCTACATGATAAGCATCCCTCAAATTGGTCCCCAATAAGTTGGCCCCGTAAAAAATCAACTATTCTGGAAAACTTCAAAAACCTTTATTGGCTGTTTTACTGAAAATAAAGATTGGAAAGCGTATATTTACACTCGATATGAATATGTTACTAAATTTCATCCACTGGGGACCTGACCCTGTTCTATTCTCACTAGGGCCGATTGAGTTGCGTTATTATTCACTTTGCTGGTTATTAGCAATTGTCTTGGCGTATATCTTAATGCTTCGAGTATTTAAAAAAGAAGGGAAGTCTCAAGAGCTTTTAGATCAGCTTACGATTTACGTATTTATAGGTATTTTCCTCGGTGCACGACTGGGACATTGCTTGTTTTACGACTTTGCGTATTACAAGGATCATATCATTGAAATATTCCTCCCGATTCAACAGGTCAATGGAAGCTGGAAGTTAACGGGCTTTGCTGGACTGGCTAGCCACGGTGCTGCTTTCGGTACTTTAGCATCATTATTATTATTTTCAAGGAAATACAAAATTGATTTCATGTGGCTCGCCGACCGTTTGGCCTTGGTGGTGCCTATCTCTGGAGCATTTGTACGTTTAGGGAACTTCTTCAATTCAGAAATGATTGGACAC
>DXEZ01000348.1 GCA_019114715.1 Candidatus Sphingobacterium stercoripullorum
CCATAGAAAATAACAATATCAACGCCGGAGGTAGCGTATTAACGCGGGGAGAGATTGGCTATGTGGTGCGCGGTATTGGCCTCATTAGTGGGTTGGAAGACCTGGGAAAGATTGTCATAAAGACCAATAAAGGTCAGCCGGTGTATCTCAACGATGTGGGGGAGCTGAAATATGGTGCCCTGGAGAAAAAGGGAGTGCTTGGCTTCACCGATAGAGAGCGCGATTACTCGGAGAGTATCCAAGGAATCGTCCTATTGTTAAAAGGAGAGAACCCTTCGCGCGTTTTAGAAGGTATACACGAGGTGGTGGATGAGCTCAATAGTGAGGAGCTCCCCGACGGGGTGACCATCCACGCCTTTTTAGATAGAACCGATCTGGTGGATACCACGCTATCTACTGTTTCCCGCACCCTACTGGAAGGTATGGGACTGGTGATCGTTGTGCTGATAATTTTCTTAGGCAGCTGGAGAGGGGCACTACTGGTGGCAGTTACCATACCTATGTCTTTGCTTTTAGCATTTATTGGAATGCATTTCACCAACATTCCTGCAAACTTACTATCGCTCGGTGCTATAGACTTCGGTATTATAGTCGATGGAGCGATCGTTATGTTGGAATCTATCTTAAAAAAGCGTGAAGACCACCCCAATAAGTTGCTCACCAAGGAGGATGTACTGCAGCGGGCTATGCAAGTGGCCAAGCCAGTGTTTTTTGCAACTATCATTATTATAACGGCTTATTTACCGCTCTTTGCATTTGAAAGGGTAGAAAAGAAGCTCTTTACGCCTATGGCCTTTACAGTGGGGTATGCACTGCTCGGGGCATTAGCCTTTGCGCTGCTAGTGATCCCTGGTATGGCCTATGTGATTTACCGGAAGCCCCAAAAGATTCGAGCAAATCCGTGGATGGAGAAGCTCAATGTGCTTTACGATAAAAGGATAAAAAGCATCATGAAAAAGCCCAAGATGGTACTTCCATTTTTAGGGGCCATACTCCTAGTAACGGGCTTTTTGACAAACCGTGTAGGAAAGGATTTCCTTCCTCCACTGGATGAGGGTTCCATCTGGCTACAGGTGCAACTGCCTCCGGGGATATCCCTAGAGCAGTCCCAAGCGATGAGTGACACCTTGCGAGCTAGGACCATGAAGTTCGATGAGATCACCTATGTGATGGTTCAAGCAGGTAGGAACGATGACGGTACGGACCCTTGGACGGCATCGCACTTTGAAGTTTCTATAGGTATTAAGCCTTATAAGGAGTGGCCTCGAGGAAAGAAAAAACAAGACCTAATCGATGAGTTGGAGGAAGAATTCAAGCAAATGCCGGGCTTCTCGGTAGGTTTCTCCCAGCCTATGATCGATGGGGTGATGGATAAGATTTCTGGAGCCCATAGTGAGCTGGTGGTCAAAGTTTTTGGTGATGAGTTTCATGAAACGCGCAGGATAGCAGAGGATGTTTTAAAGACTCTCAGGGGCATACCAGGAGCGGTAGATTTAGATATCGATCAAGATCCGCCGCTACCGCAACTGCAGGTGCACGTGGACCGCGATAAAGTAGCACGTTACGGGCTGAATGCCTCCGATGTAGCGGAACTCATTGAGGTTGCTATTGGTGGTAAGGCGATTTCAAAGGTGCTGATAGGTAATAAAGTATACGATATTACTTGCAGGTATCATGAGATGAGTAGAGATACACCCGAGAAAATAGCTGGGTTGATGTTGACCTCCCAAACTGGAGCGAAGATCCCTTTATCTCAAGTTGCGGATATTGAACTCAGCACGGGCGAGAGCACCATTACTAGGGAGATGAATAGAAGGCACGTTACCGTTAAGCTGAACGTTCGTAATCGAGATCTGAATTCCCTATTGGATGAGGCTAAGATTACCATTGAGGAAAATGTGCAGTACGACCACCATCAGTACCACCTGGAGTGGGGCGGGCAGTTTGAAAATCAAAATCGGGCCTACTCGAGATTGGCCGTTATTGTGCCTCTAGCCTTGTCTATTATGTTTGTGCTCCTTTATTTGGCATTCGGTTCATTCCGCCATGCGGGGCTATTAATGAGTATTGTTCCACTGGCCTTGTTTGGTGGTATGCTGGCGCTAAATGTGAGGGGAATGACCTTAAACGTATCCTCCGCCGTAGGGTTTATAGCTCTTTTTGGGGTAGCCATACAAAACGGTGTGATTATGATTTCGCACATCAATGAGCTGCGCCGAGAGGGGTACACCTTATTAAATGCAGTGATCGATGGTGCCGAGCATAGGTTCCGTCCTGTGCTCATGACGGCCACGGTGGCAATTTTGGGGCTGTTCCCAGCTTCCATGGCTACAGGTATCGGTTCGGACGTCCAAAGGCCACTAGCAACAGTAATAGTCTACGGGCTATTATTTTCTACGATCATTACTTTATTTGCTTTGCCTGCACTGTACTACTTAATTGAGAAAAAGTGGGGTAAGGGCGATCAGGAAACAGAAAACATTAAGGAAAATGCTTAAGAAAGTAAATGTAACAATCCTCCTAGCTGCCTTGTGCTTAACAACAGCTTGGGGACAGACCGCCTCCTCAGCGGGCGATGCTACGCCTATAGATTATAAAAGCTATATGCATGCTGTAGGAGAGCGCAATAAAGGTTATGCCTCGGAGAAACTCAATATCGATATTCGCCAGGCGGAGATACTCAGTGCCGGCGTATTTCCCGACCCGGAGCTGGAGCTTGCTTGGTTTGATAACGGAGAGCGCAGGCAGCAGATGGGCTACGGTTTCGGAACGGAGCTTTCCTGGACTCTTGAGCTTGGTGGGAAAAGAAGTAAACGCCTAGATTTTGCACACAGCCAAGCTGATTTATCACAAGTGCTTTTAGAAGAGTATTTTCACAACTTAAGGGCAGAGGCTACTTATGCCTATCTAGAGGCGATAGAGAAGAAGACGCTGCTGGATTTATACATCAGCTCTTACCATCAAATGCGTGAGCTGGCTAAATCCGATAGCCTGCGCTATGAGCTGGGGAGTATCTCTGAGCTCGACGCTAAGCAATCCAAACTGGAGGCCAATAGTCTGCTCAATGAGGTATATGCCGCAGAATCCGAGTGGAAGGCAGCGGTGGTGACTCTAAATAAATACATGGGGGCAGATCCTGGGACGTATTATGCGGAACCCACAGGTAGCCTGGAAGGGATGGAGAGAAACTTCTCTTTAGAGCAGCTGCTAGAGCTGGCAGGCCAAGAACGCATGGAGTTGAAGGTCGCTATTCAGGATAAAAGGGTTTCAGCCAGCGAGCTAGAGATGATTCGCGCTAGTTATAAAATGGATCTGGGGCTAAGCGTTGAGGTAGAGCACAATACTTACGCGCATAACGAGATAGCGCCCACCCCAGCATTTACCAGCGTAAAGGCAGGAGTGAGCATTCCTTTGAAGTTCTCTAACCGGCGCAAAGGCGAGCTTAAAGCTGCCCAGTATACTTTGGAGCAGTCCGAGTTAAATTATCAGCAAGCTATCCTGGCACTCAATAATGAGGTTTCTCAAGCGTTCATACATTATGAAGCTCAAAGGAAGCAAGTCAATCAGTATAAATCCGGTATGCTAACCGAGGCCAATGAGGTGCTAGAGAAAAAAGTGTATGGTTACCGCAGGGGTGAAGTATCCCTTATGGATGTGCTGCTAGCACAAAGAACCCATAATGAACTCAAGGAGAATTATTTTCAGACGCTCTTTAATCAAGCCGTTGCGCTAATTGAACTGGAGCGCTCGGTGGGTATGTGGGATATAGAAATCGCCGAATAGTGCCGTAGTAGTAGTATGGCAGGGTAGGAAATAGGGAGAAGATTTCTAGATGCCGCCTAATGGAGTAAAAGTTGTATCTTTATTTTATTAAAATCGATAATTAGTTGCGCTAGTTAAAAATGAAGAAAGTACTCATAATAGAAGACGATCAACGTGTGGCAAGCTTAATCCAGCGGGGGCTAGAGGAACAAGGTTATGAAACTAAAATTGCTTACGACGGCGCCTTGGGTGTAAAGATTGCCCTTCAAGAGGACTTTGATTTAGTTATTACGGATATTATCCTTCCAAAAAAGGATGGTTTTGAAATCTGCAAAGAAATACGCATTTCAAAGCCGGGGATTCCTATTCTCATGTTAACCGCTCTGGGGACTACAGATGATAAAGTCGAGGGGTTTGATGCTGGTGCGGACGATTACCTAGTGAAGCCTTTTGAGATGCGCGAGTTGCTGGTCCGCATTCGCGCGCTACTGAAAAGAAACCAAAATCCACTGGTACACTCCGGGCCTGTCTTGAAGTTTGCCGATTTAGAAATGGATCTCAATACCAAAGTGGTGAAGCGTGCTGGCAAAAAGATTAGCCTAACACCTAAGGAGTTTAAGCTTCTTGAGTATATGCTCAAACATCCCGAGCGCGTTTTATCGCGAGTGGAAATAGCAGAGAAAGTTTGGGATACGCACTTTGATACCGGGACCAACTTCATCGATGTTTATATCAATTACCTTCGAAAGAAAATCGACCGGGATTTTCCGCAAAAACTCATCCATACTAAAACAGGAATGGGATTTGTCCTTAAGCAAGAAGAATGAAAATAAGAACACGCCTCACCTTACTTTTTACGATTATCACCGCAACGATACTCTTTATCTTTGCCTTTGTGATTTATTACTCTGCTTCAGAGAGCAGAGAGAGGGAGTTTTACAGCTCCTTGCGTAAAGAGGCCTACACGAAGGCTAACTTGTTTTTAAATGCCCAGGTGGACTACAAGACCCTCCAAGAGATTTATCATAACAATAGAAAGACCTTAAATGAGGTGGAAGTTGCGATCTACGACACCAGCAATAAGCTACTTTATCACGATGCCATTTATATAGACTTTGTCAAGGAAACGCCGCAGATGTTGCAGGAGATTTCCGATCGTGGCTACCTGGAGTTCTATCAGGAGAAATGGCAGGTGGTCGGCGTGAAGTATTCTTATCAGGGTGTAGACTACATCATCACCGCTGCTGCATACGATGAGTCTGGATACAACAAACTAGAGACGCTTCTGAAAAACTGTGCATTGTTATTTTTAGTATCCATCTTATTTATTTACCTAGCCGGACGATTGTTCTCCAAAAAGACCTTCGAACCCTTACGCGATATGATCAACAAAGCGACGAGTATCTCGGCAAACAACCTTGATCTTAGGCTCAGCACACCAAGCAAGAAGGATGAGCTCTTTGAACTGGCTAATACATTCAACCAGATGTTAGATCGTTTAGAACGGTCTTTTGACGCGCAGAAACACTTCGTATCCAATATATCGCATGAAATCCGCACGCCACTCTCGGCGATCATTGCTGAACTCGAGCTATCGATGAATAAAGAGCGATCTCCAGAAGAGTATAAAGAGGCCATTGGCAATGCACTACTAGATGCTAAGAAGCTCGCTAGGCTTTCCAATAGCCTGCTGGATTTAGCTAAGGCCAGCTTTGATACTACTACCATCGCCTTTAAGCCAGTCCGGGTGGATGAAATTCTGCTGGATGCACGCCTTTTAATCCAGCAGATCAATTCGGCATATAAAATCGATATTCAATACGACGGGGAGTTAATGGTGGATGATAGCGACCATAAGATCACTGTCAATGGAAATGAATACCTCCTAAAGGTTGCTTTTATGAACCTCATGGAAAATGGCTGTAAGTTCTCCTCATCCCATCAGGTGATGGTTTCTATTGGTGCATCCTCGGGGAAGCTTCTTTTGAAGTTTACCGATAACGGATACGGTATTGCTCAGGAAGATATAGCAAATATCTTCACCCCCTTTTACCGGGTGGAAAGCCAGGCTAGTATCGGTGGGAATGGTATAGGGCTCTCCTTGACCCAGAGGATTATACAGATTCATAAGGGTGATATTCGCGTGCAGTCTAAGCCCGGTGTAGGTTCCGTGTTTACCGTGCAGATTGATCACTTGCACGCCTCTTAACACCTTGCCTTTAGGCATGAAGTTTGATTGTATTGTAAACAAATGTTAAAGTCTCAAATATTGTTTGAAAATTGATTTATTTTCTTTCTATTTGGGATTAGAATCAACGAATATTAAAATCATATAGCTTATAAGGATACGGTTACTCAAAAACATATTTTCACGTTAACAGTAGTTTTGTGAATACAAAAGTGGAGGATTTATGAAAGCACTTAGTAAGAAGAGTGATCGTATATTGATAAAAATGTTTATAGGCGGCGATGAGATGGGCCTTGTGGAACTTTTAAATCGCTATCAAGCTCGAGTTTATACCGCTATAAATTTAAAGGTTAAAGATGCCTCTTTAGCCGATGATATATTCCAAGAAGCATTTATTAAAGTGATACACAACCTCAA
>DXEZ01000349.1 GCA_019114715.1 Candidatus Sphingobacterium stercoripullorum
TGTAGTAGTAACCAATAGAACTATCGACGTGCATGTTCGTAAACTCCGTGAGAAGGTGGGAGAGCATTACGTCTCCACAGTTAAAGGAGTAGGCTATAAGTTCGACCTGCAGTAGGCGGAAAATATTTGTAGCTGTCTCATAACCCTAGACAGCTACTTTTTATTTTAGGTCATTTTGTTGCGATTTTCTTATGGTATATCGGTTGAGATTTTGTATATTTATATAACTGATAATCAGAGTTATGAGCCCGAAGTTTCAGGATTATAACCAACAGGAAAATTGGCTTTTCCCACCTTCCATTGAACAATTAATTCCCAGGGATCATCCGGTTCGGATAGTGAATGGTGTCATCGAGCAATTAGATTTACAATTGCTTACTAAAATTTATGCCAGAGAAGGTCGTCCCAGCTATCACCCTAAAATGATGCTTAAAGTGATGGTCTATGCCTATATGGATAATATTTATTCCAGCCGAAAAATAGAAAAAGCACTTAGAGAAAACATTAACTTTATGTGGCTTTCTGGCAACCAGGTAGTTGACCACAATACACTGGCGCGATTTAGGAGCAATAGGTTAAAAACTGTTTTCAAGGATATCTTTAAGCAAGTCGTTATGCTACTCGCCATAGAGGGGCTAGTGAGTTTAAAGGAAGTATTTACCGATGGCACAAAAATCGAGTCCGTTGCTGGTCGTTATACTTTTGTATGGGGGAAATCGATTAAGAATTACAAAGAAAAAATGAGCGTTCAGCTGGAAGAGATGTGGAATCATGCGCAGGCTATTGCTGATGATGAGAGTGGAGATCCTGAGCCTACTCCGCCTGATTTCACAAAGATTACACCCGAAAAGATTGAAAAGACAGTTAAGGAAATAGAGCGAAAAATCAAGAACAACCCTAAGGCTACTCCTAAAGCCAAGGCTAAGCTACGCTATATTAAAAACAACTTTAAAGATAATCTTGAGCGCTATGAGAAGCAGGAAGAAATCTTAGGTGACAGAAATAGTTACAGCAAAACGGATCCCGAGGCTACTTTTATGCGAATGAAAGACGATCATATGAGAAACGGTCAGCTCAAGCCGGCTTATAACGTGCAGATTAGCACTGAGAATCAAATCGTCATTCATTACACACTTCATCAAAAGACAAATGATCTACATACGCTCAAACCTCACCTTGACAGCTATGAAAACCTATACGGAGAACTTCCTGAAGTAGTAACTGCCGATGCTGGTTACGGCAGTGAAGAAAACTATGATTATCTGGAGGGGAAAGGCATACATACCTATGTGAAATACAACACCTTTGATAAAGAACAGGGTTTGACCAAAAGAAAGAAAGATAAAAATCAAGGCTTTAGAAGAGATGACTTGTTTTATAATGAAGAACAGGATTTTTATGTATGTCCCATGGGGCAACGAATGGAAAAAGTAGCTGAATATACTTCTCGGACAAAATCTGGATACAGACAACAACACAGTGTATATGAAGCTAAAAACTGCCATGGCTGTCCATTGAGGGGTTTATGTTTTCAAGGAAAAACAACCGTCGTGTGGAACGAAACCATAATCTTGAAAGGCATAAAGTTCAAATTAGGGAGAAACTTTTAAGTGATATCGGAGAAGAATACAGAAAAAGGCGGTCAATAGATGTTGAACCGGTCTTTGGTCATATAAAATACAACCGAAACTTCAATAGGTTTACCCTGCGAGGGCTTAAAAAGGCAGAAATCGAGTTTGGATTACACGCTTTAGCCAATAATCTAAAGAAAGTGAGCGCATAATCAAGGAAATGCACTTACTTTTTTGAAAAATCTACTTTTCTATAAAATTATCAGAAAATATATTTCAAAAAAATAACCGCCTCATTATTTTGCTTATGAGACGGCTACTAAGTAATAATGTTTGGCGGTTTTAAGAGTTTCTCTCTTCTCGCCGAGCTACCGTGGAACGGTCTTCAGCCTCTCCTGCCTTCCAGTATGAATAAGCATAAAGGTCTTGGGTAGGCCACTTCTTTTCTTCTCTAAAGTAGCTTCTTAGACTTTTTACTGTGCTGTATTCAGTGGCAATAAAAGCGAATCGCGACTGCTCTTCTTGGAGTACGCAATTTTTCACTGTCGCAGCCAGGTTGCTCCCTCGCTCTGGATTAGGATTGATGATCCAGTTTACATCGAAAGCTTGGGGTTTTTCTAACTTTATGATATCTTTATCACTAGGAACTTCCAGGTAGCAAGCGCCGCGCGCCCCAGCAGGTAGGCTCTCCAGGATACAGCTAATTACTGGTAACGCCGTAGCATCGCCAACAAGTAGATACCAATTTCTATCAGCCGGAACAAGCTCTCTAGTGGAACCTTTCATGGCTACGCCAATGATGTCTCCCTCTTTGGCTTGAACTGCCCATGCAGAAGCTGGACCATTTACGCCGTGATTTACAAAATCTATAATCAGGTGATTGTTCTCTAGATCAATACCTCGGTGTGTATAGGTCCGAATTGCTGGTCTTACATCCTCAGGGGCCAGTTCGCGCTTTCCGGTATTCGGGTCCACCGTAGGGAAGTGTATTTCGTTTACCCCCTTTGGTGCAATGAATAATTTGTTATTAGCACCAATCCTACAATCTTTAAATAACTCCGCCTCGGGGCTATACAATATTGCACGAATGAAGTTGGCGCTCAATCGCTCCTTCCGAACCAGCTTAAATGTACCTCTAATGACGTTGTTACTCACTATATAGCAGCTAAAATTTCTTTTATCATTTCCCTAGTTGAGGTTAGTCCACCTTGTGAGATGTACCATATTTCAGGGTTTAGGTAAATGATTTTTCCGTTTTTATACGCATTAGTCTTTTGGATCAATGCATTTTCAATTTCCTTTTTATTGGTCGCTTGTTTATTAACGATCATATTTCTATCGATGATAAAAAGGTAGTCTGGATTGGCATTCATGATGAACTCATTGGATACCCTCTGTCCATGTGTAGAAACCTCTAGATCTTCAACAGCAGCGTCTAAGCCTAGAACATCGTGCATAAAGCCAAAGCGTGAAGCCGCACCGTAGGCACTGAACTTACCGTTGTTGTATAAGACAACTAACCCTTTGTTCGCATTTCCTTCTACAGTCTCCTTAGCTTTTTGTACATCTTGGTCGATCTCATCTAATTTCTCTTGAGCCTCAGCCTCTTTGTTGTACAGCTCTGCTAGCAGCAAGGTGTTGCTTTTGTAGGAGCCCATGTAGTCGTCTCTATCGATTTCTATGAATAAAGTAGGAGCAATCTTGCTAAGCTCTTTATAAGAGTCCTGAAGCCTACCTGAGATGATGATTAAATCTGGATTTAGGGCGTTTATCTTCTCGAGGTTCGCCTTTTTCACCGTGCCAACATCTACGATATTCTCATCATCTTTTAACTGGCTTAAGTGGTGGGGAAGGTTGTCAAGTGGTGCACCAGCAACCGTAACACCTAGCTCAGTGAGTGTCTCTAGGGCACCGATATCAAATACTACTACCTTTTCAGGGTTTAATGGAGCATCGATAACGCCCAAGTTATGCTCAATGTGAATGGTTTCACCGGCCTCTTTTTGTTCGTTGTTTTTTGGGTTGTTACACGCACTAACGAGTACAACCACAGCTATAATCAAGCTTTTAATGGATAAATGTTTCATGATTTTATATAATTAATTAGAAATAGTTACATATTTTTTTGTTGTTTCTCTCGATGATATCGAAGTCCACACCAAAGATATCTTTGAGCTTCTCCTTGTGGAAAAATTCGTGCGCAGGAAGGTGGTACCTGATTTTGGCATCCTTCATGGCAATGATATAATC
>DXEZ01000350.1 GCA_019114715.1 Candidatus Sphingobacterium stercoripullorum
GTCCTTCAGGTTCAATTTCTTTATTGCCTCTTATGTTTGTGTGACCCGTGTGCTGTCCGGTCATTAAAGAGGAGCGAGATGGAGCACAAACGGAAGTTCCTGAATAAAAATTGACGAATTGAATGCCTTCCTTTGCTAGCTGATCCAGGTTAGGAGTTTTAATTATTTGCTGACCGTAAGCACCTAAGTCGCCATATCCTAAATCATCGGCTAGGATAAATACAATATTGGGCTTGTCTTTGCTAAGGTTCTGTGCATTTCCATGAAAAAAGGAAAATAATAGAACTAGTAAGGTAAGTTGATTATGCATGTATGAAATTATAAAATTAGAAAAACCAAAAATAACCAAAATTTTCACACTAGAAAACCCTATAGCCTAACTACACCATTGCTCTAAAGATAGTCCTTCAACCTAGCATATCCCACATTAACTGACAGGTGTAAAGCTTTGTATTTGCTTGCGCAATTCTTCCTTCCATGCTTTTTGTAAAGCTTTTGTATGTTCGCCTGGAGAATCTCCATAGCGAATGCTATCGATCTCTAAAACCGGTGTTATGTCTTTGGTAGTACTACAAATGAAAACCTCCTTAGCATGCTCCAAATCTTGGTAGGTAATGATTTGTTCCTTAACTGTGAAGAGTTCTTTTCCAATGCGCAACAAGTGCTTCCTAGTAATTCCTTTTAGAACATTATGCGCAGGCGTAATTAACTCATTATCCTTGTTGAAAATAAATATATTTGCTCTAGGGCATTCGGTTAAAACTCCACTGCTCATGTACACAACATCGTCTGCACCTTTTTCCTTTGCACTTTTTAAGGCTTTTATTCCCATCGTATAATCTATTGTTTTCGCTTCGGGTATGCTGCGCTGAAAATCATAGGTTATCAGTTTGATACCCTCTTTTTGCTGCTGGTGATTTATTTTTAAGGGCTGCTGGGTAACTATAAGATTAGGTTTGGCAATAGTATATGCATCTGGGCTATATCCACCGGTTAATATGAGTTTTATTCCGGAATCAGGAATGTTGTTTATTTTGATAATAGCCTGTATTTGTGCAGTGAGCTCTTTTCTTGAAAATGGAATGGGTAGATCCATTATTTTTGCTGAATGGAAGAACCGGTCTAAGTTGTCTTGAAAAAATACGGGGCAAGACTCAATAGTTTTAAAAAAATCAAAAATACCATAACCTCTAACTATTGAAAGGTCATTTATTCCTAAAGCAGCATCTTTTTCTAAAACTAGCTGCCCGTTGATCATAGCATGTAAGTTGTTCATTGTTCTGATTGAGTTTTTATTGCGTTATATTTTTGTAAAATTGGAATTACTTGTTTTAAGGATAGGGGATTTACTTCCCCTCTATGTCCTTCTACCGCTTCAGCTGCAAATAAAGAGTTGATAATGGCCTCTTCAGTGGCTTCAATAGCAGCCATAAATAGGGGCGAGAGATGGTCGTTATGTACTGTTGGCGTCGAGTATTCTAAATTTTTGGACTGGTAGGTTGTTTGCACATCGAGGTGCGTAGAAAAAGCAATGAAATAATCTCCACTACCATTAGAGGCTATTCCTCCCGTTTTACCTAAGCCTAAAAATGCTCTTTTTGCGAGTCTTTTTAAGTTCCTCTCATTTAGTGGAGCATCGGTTGCCACAATCACCATACAGGAGCCGTCTGCTTTGTCCAGTAATTGTTTGCTAAAGGAGAAGTCTCCTAATTCTTTGCCAACTGGCGCGCCGTTTATTGTTAACGCTCCGCCGAAGTTGCTTTGTACGAGCACGCCTACAGTATAGCCTCCCAAGCTCTCGGGTAATATACGCGAAGAGGTACCAATTCCACCTTTAAATCCAAAGCAAATAGTCCCTGTTCCGGCGCCAATACTTCCTTCAGCGACTTCCCCTGGAGCAGCCGACTGTATAGCCTCTAGCACATCGTTGGTTTTTACATGTTGCCCGCGAATATCGTTGAGTAGCCCGTCATTAGTTTCTCCAACTACTGGGTTGACCGAGTATATTTTTTCGTTACCCTTTTGATTTATGGTGTACTTTATCAAAGCATCCATTGCGGTGGGTACACTCAGCGTATTGGTGAGTACAATAGGAGTCTCTAAGTTGCCAAGTTCTTCAATTTGGGTGCTACCGGCTAGTTTCCCAAAACCATTTGCAGCATAAACGGCGGCAGGTACCTTTTTTTGAAAGAGGTTGCCAGAGTGCGGAATTATAGCGGTTACACCTGTATTTATTTGCTGAGGATTTTTTAATGTTTTGTGTCCCACCTTTACTCCCGAAACATCTGTGATAGCGTTATACTTCCCCGGCTGCATCAGGCCAATTTGAATGCCGTAATTTCGGGCACGTAATTTATTAGATTTTGATTCTTGCGCTGAGGCAGTGCTAATGGATAGAGATAGTAAGCAAAGAGCTAATTGGCGAAACATCATATTTGTCTTTCTTTGCCACTAATATAAAAAATTAAAATCAAGGATTTTGTTTTTCTAGAAAATTGCACGATTAAGAAACAAAACAAAAATTGATATAGACAAAAGCGGCCCCTAACACATTTTTAGAGGCCGCTTTGATTCGTATTATAAATAACTACTAAATTCCCATTTCATCGAGTATAAAGTGAGCGCCGTCAATTTTATCGGCAACCCACAATACATAGCGGATATCTACTCCAATGGAGCGGCTATAGCTCTCATTCCATGCAAAATCATTGATAGTCGCCTCATAGGCTCTATCGAAGTTTACTCCTATAAGCTCGCCGTAGGCGTTCATAATAGGAGAGCCGGAATTTCCTCCTGTTGTATCCATATTGTATAGAATGTTGACAGGAACGTCATTGCGTTTTTTACCTGTGTATTTTCCGAAATCTTTAGCTTCCCAAGCGCGGCGAATGGATTCTGGGTATTGATACTCTGCCTTACCTTCATAGCCCTTTTCAATGATCCCTTTGATTGTTGTTATTGGACTCATATATGTTGCATCGACTGGAGTATATCCTTTGATGTTTCCATAAGTTAAGCGGAGTGTAGAATTGGCATCTGGAACAAAGTTTTTTTCTAAAAACTGCTCTTTTACCGCCACATAGTCTGCCATAAGTTTGTTAAGTTCTCCTTCTCTGCGCTTCATGACCGAATAAAAGGCTTGCGATTCAGCCAGAAGACTTTGTTGAAAGTCCATCAGGTCATCATTGTAATGGATGAAGTCCTCAACAGAGCTTAATAGGTTGTTTAATACATAATCCGGGTCGCTTAATCTAGAAGCATTAACCGTTTGTTCGATGATCCATCTTCCATCTTCTGCATTTTCAGCATCGATCATGCTCACAGCTCTAATGGCGTTGCTTGTACCTTTTAAGGCTAAGGCCTGCTCAAACATATGCGTTAGGATGTTTATATCGACCTGTTTATTGTAGTCTTTATAAATTTCCTGAACAGTTTCCTTCACCTTAGCTATGTTTTTATCAAATACAAGTTGTTGTCTATCGGCACTTTGGGATGCTAAAGCGTCTTTAAAACCCCAAAGCTGCATGGCCACACGGAGTATATTTGAACCACCATAAATATTGTTCATCCACATTTCTTTTGGTGCACTTTCCATGACTTCCTGGTAGTGGCTATTGATGTCTTTCATCAGCGAGCCGTATTCTGCTTGGAGCTTTTTATTGGATTGAATATAATTTTCTAACTCTTTATCTTCTTGGTATTTGGTTGCCACTAAGTCGATACTACGAAGTCCTTTCATCTTACCTTGGTAGTTTTTCATCACGTTGGCATTACGTTTTATACGCGTCGCCAGCTGCAATTCTATGGCTTTGTCTTCCTGACTGGCCAAAGACATTTGCTCGTTTTGATAGTTGTATAAGTCCGAGGTGTAAGGCAAAAGGAATTTTTCCTGATACTCTAAATACTGTGCAGGCCTATGTCGGAAGGTGCGACCCGGGTAGCCAAGGATAAATACAAAATCATCTTCTTCAACTCCATTTGGATTAACCTTCAGGTGCCTTTTCGGTGTGAAGGGAATGTTGTCAGGACTGTATTTAGCGGAAGAACCGTCGGGCGCGACGTAGGCTCTAAGGAAGGCAAAGTCTCCGGTATGTCTTGGCCATACCCAGTTGTCTAAATCGCCACCAAACTCACCAATATCTTGTCTAGGTACATAAACCAGCCTAACATCTTCAATGGTTTTATACTTGAAAAGCACATAGCTTTTACCAATAAACATTTCAGAAACTTCTGCAGTTATGCTAGGGTCGGCTTCTACGGCGCGCCTAGCGATTTCCTTACGCTTTTCGTTTATAATCTCTATCCTATCTATAGGGTCGTTAATGTGCTCCACCGCAGCTAGAACCTCCTCAGAGACATCCTCATAGGATTCTGTAATTCTTATGGTCAACCCTTCGGCTTGGATTTCTTGCTCTAGGGAATTGGCTACAAAACCATTCTCTAAATAATTGCTTTCAGGGGAACTAGCCAGCTGAACGGCACTAAAGGCACAGTGATGGTTGGTGATGATTAGGCCGTTTGGAGAAACAAATGAGCCTGAGCATCCACTAACGCGGACTAAAGCGTCCACTAGGCTCACTTTCCCTGGTGAGTAGATCTCTTGTTCATTTATTTTTAACCCCGCTTTTTTTAACCCCGCTAAATGGATATCACTTAATGGATACATCCCTTCATCGGGTACACTAGCTGAAAACTGAAATATTCCAGATACAGTTAACAGTCCTATTGCAACTAACTTTTGTAAAGAGTGTCTCATAGTGCGCTTGTTATTGTGTTTTATGATTTATCAGGTAAAAATACTAAAACTTTTTTAACAAGGACTCTAAAAGTCATGTATCGCATCCTAAATGTATTTAGATGCAGAGTCAAATAGGGATTTGTGAAATGAGCTGTTTGTAGGAAAGGATAGGGGGGCGATAGCTTCTGATTGATCTGCTATGAATTGGTAGCTTTGCGGGCAAAAGAATGGGCCATCTTATATAAGGTTAGATGGCCCTATAAAATTTAAAAATAAGGCGGATTAACTGAGAGGTTCTGCTGTAAAACCTTTTTCTTTGATATCGGCAATAAGCTTGTCTTTATCGATGTTCTCGCCTTCTACTGTCAGTGTTTTCTCTGCCGAAGATAAGTCTACGTTCCATGTTTTAATGGAAGAGGTTTCCTCTAAAACAGGTTTTATTTTGGCAACGCAGCCGTCGCACTTTAGGGTTGTTTTAAAATTTATAGTTTCCATATTATTCTATACTTTAATGAATGATTCAATTTACTGTTATTTTTTCCATTTTAATCGCAGGCTATTGGTGACTACGCTCACGGAACTAAAAGCCATTGCCGCTCCTGCCCACATGGGATCTAATAAGAAGCCATTTATTGGGTAGAGTATACCTGCAGCAATAGGTATTCCAATGATGTTGTAGATGAAAGCCCAAAACAAGTTCTGCCTGATGGTCTTTACGGTATCTTTTGAGAGCTTCAGGGATTGTTTGATTTTCTTTAAATCCGATGATATAATAGTCATGTTGGCAATTTCCATAGCGATATCACTGCCTTTACCCATAGCTATACTCAGGTCCGATTGTGCAAGCGCGTTGGAGTCGTTAATTCCATCACCCACCATGGCTACCACATGTCCTGAGTCTTGAAGCTGCTGGACATATTTTGCTTTTCCATCGGGTTTAATTTCTGCTTGGAAGTGCGATATACCGACCTCTTTAGAAACAGCCCTAGCGGTATGTTTATTATCTCCAGTGAGCATATGTACTTGTATGCCCAAGTCTTGCAGCTCGGAAATTGCCTGCTTGGAAGTATCTTTAATCTGGTCACTGATGGCTAGGGTTGCTAATACCTGATCCTCCAAAGCAAATAGTACGACCGTCCTAGCTTGCGAGGTATGGTTATTTATCCACTTTTCAGTTTGAGGGTCACTTGCAATCTTTAAGTTAGCGATCAGCTCGGGACTTCCTATATAATAGGATGTTCCCTGATAGTTCCCTTTAATGCCTAAGCCTGTAAGACTCTCAACTTCGATGTCTAAGTGCTGAAACTGCTGGCTTTCCTCTAAGTGCCTAGTTATGGCCTCAGCCAGAGGGTGCTCTGAAGATTTTTCTATGCCGTGTAATACAGCCGTGTGTAGGTCTTTTTGTTCCTGAGAAAACCACTTAATCTCTTGAACACTGGGATGCCCTTGGGTGATTGTTCCGGTTTTATCCAATATTACTGTATCTACTTTCGTACCGTTTTCTAAACTCACTGCATCTTTGATTAATATACCATTCTCTGCACCTTTGCCTATACCTACCATAATAGCAGTCGGTGTGGCTAAACCTAGGGCGCAAGGGCAGGCTATCACAAGGACAGTTACAAAAGCTACTAGACCTTGGACAAAGCCGTTGTCACCTCCTAGGATTATCCATAGGATAAAGCTAACAGCAGCGATTGCTATTACTATTGGAACAAATATCGAGGATATTTTATCCACAAGCCTTTGTACGGGAGCTTTGGAGCCTTGCGCCTCCTCAACCATTTTTATTATATGAGACAGTAGGGTATCGCTGCCTACTTTTTCCGCTAAAAACTCAAAGCTTCCCTTTTGGTTTATCGTACCTGCAAATACAGAGTCTCCCTTTTCTTTCTCTACAGCTATGGGTTCACCGGTAATCATGCTCTCATCAATGAAAGACTTCCCAGCATTCACCTTCCCGTCAACGGCAATTTTCTCTCCCGGTTTCACGATGATCCTATCGCCAACTTGTACGTTAGAAATAGGAATGATCTGAGCCTGTCCGTCGCTATTAATTACTGTAACTGTATTCGGGCGGAGGCCCATTAGCTTTTTTATTGCCGAACCGGTTTGTCCTTTGGCTTTCTCCTCGAGCAGCTTTCCCAGTAATATGAATGCAATGACTATCCCAGCCGCCTCAAAATAAACGTGTCCCTCAACACCTTTGCTAGCTAGTAGCTGAGGGAATAAGGTGATAACCACGCTGTATAAGTAGGCTGTACCGGTACTCATGGCTACTAGCGTATCCATGTTGGCTGATCGGTGTTTTAGCTGCTTCCAGGCGCCAATAAAAAACTGCCTACCGAAGTAAAAGAGCATGGGTGTGGACAAGAACCACATGATGTAGTTGCCGTAGGGCATATCCATAAAGAACATCCCTATAACGAATAAAGGAACGGCAAAAACCATGGCCCCTAAAACTCGTTTACGGAGTTCTTGGTAGTTTTGATCTTTTAACCTTTCTAGCTCCCCTTGGGTGTTCTCAGATTCATCTATAAGGATATCATAGCCTGCAGACTGTACCGCAGACTTGAGGCTTTGATAGTTTATAACACCAGCGAGGGCCTCGATTTTTGCTGACTGGTTGGCATAGTTTACTTCAGCCTTTAATATGCCAGGTTGATGTTGTAGTGTAGACTCAACCGAAGATGCGCAGCTAGCGCAAGACATCTCTGTTACTGGAAGCGTTTTTTTAACCACAGGAACCCGGTATCCTAGATCCTTGATTTTATGAATTGCTTTTAGGACGATATCCTCGCTGTTTTGCCTATCTACACGAAGCAGAGCCTTCCCGTTGTTGGTGTCTATATCTATTTGATTTATTCCATGTATTTCTTGGAGGCCTTTTTGAACAATAACCGCGCAGTGGGTATTGTCCACACCCTCTAAGGGAATTTGTATGTTTTTAAAATTCTCCATAGTTTCTTCTTTATGATACAAAGGTCGGTAATGCCGCCCTTTAAAAGTTATGCTTTTTCTAGAAAGGCTTACAATATTTACAGTTTATCTAGTGGTCGACGCCTAGAATAACCCTTTCCTTTAAAATGACTGGGGGAGAGTCCGGTTACTTTTTTAAATTGATTGCTGAAATGTGCGGGGCTGGAATAACCCAGTTGATGCGAGATTTCTTTTATGCTAAGCTGATCGTATGCTAGCAGCTCTTTTGCTTTTTCTGTACGCTGAGAAATATAATACCTTTCAATACTCATGCCCTCCACTTCAGAAAATAAATTCGAGAGGTAGTTGTAGTCGTAAGGCAGCTCATGGGTTAGGTAGCTGGAAAGATTTTGATCGGTAAAGTCCTCCATGTTATTTAAAAAGAGGATTATTTTTGTCTTAATAGCCTCTATAATCTGACCCCGCTTGTTATCAATGAGCTCAAAACCTAACTCCAGCAAGGCTTCTTGTAGCTCGGCCTTTTCATCCTCGCTTAGTGCTTCATTAAGGAAGACCTCTCCAAGGCCGATGTTTTGGTAGGCAATATTTAAGCGTGCTAATAACTGGCTCACCACTAATATACAGCGGTCGCAGACCATGTTCTTAATGTGGATGACTTCAGGCTGTATGGTATTAACTTCTTTCATCTTGTGGTGAATCAACCGATGTTCCTCTCGTAAGGGACTCTTGTTAGTATGGACTTACCCAAGGTAACCTCATCAACATACTCCAGTTCTCCACCAAAGGAAATGCCTCTAGCGATAGTGGATATTTTTAGATTGAATTCTCTGAGTCGTTTGTAAATGTAAAAGATAGTTGTATCTCCTTCCATAGTGGCGCTGAGAGCTAGGATAACTTCACTGACTCCGCTTCCTTGTATTCTTTCAATGAGCTCCTCTATGCGGAGGTCCGAAGGGCCAACACCATCTAAGGGTGATATTAATCCACCTAGAACGTGATAAGTTCCTGTGTACTGATTGGTGTTTTCTATAGCCATTACATCGCGTGTATCTTCTACTACGCAAATAATATCTTTTTCACGTTTGGGGGAGGTGCAGATTTCACACTCCTGCTCATCGGTGATGTTGAAGCATTTTCTGCAATATTTGACGTTTGATTTTAATGTGTTGATAGTTTCTGTGAACCTATAAACCTCTTGCTCATTTTGTTGAAGCAAATGGAGTACTAACCTTAAGGCTGTTTTTTTTCCTATTCCAGGAAGACGACCAAATTCTTCAACAGCTTGCTCAAGTAATTTTGAAGAAAAATTCATAGAGCAAATTTACAATATTTTTTTGGTAAGCATATTTGTTCGCTTTAAGATTTGTTTCTTATGAGAAAATATATCTATCTTTCCCTAAGTATAACAGTTATCGAGGCTGAAGTTTCAATTATATTAATATAAAATATATGAGCAAAGATAGAATTAGAAGTTCGTTTGAAAATAAAACCTGGCAAGAGATTAAAGTGAAAGACTCCTGGCAGATTTTTAAAGTGATGTCCGAATTTGTGGATGGCTTTGAGAAGCTTGCAAAAATTGGCCCTTGTGTTTCTATATTTGGCTCCGCGCGTACTGATGAAGCGGACCCCAATTATTCCATGACCGTTGAGATCGCCAAGTTGTTAGCGATGAAGGGCTACGGTGTCATTTCAGGGGGTGGACCAGGAATTATGGAAGCAGCCAATAAAGGTGCCTATGAAGTTGGAGGGAAATCGGTAGGTTTGAATATAGATTTACCATTTGAGCAGTTTCACAATAAATATATAGATAGAGATAAGCTCTTAGAATTTAAGTATTTCTTTGTGAGAAAGGTGATGTTCATGAAATACTCCCAAGGGTATATCGTGATGCCTGGTGGCTTTGGAACTATGGACGAGTTGTTTGAAGCTATTACTTTAATACAAACAGGTAAGATCGCTCGCTTCCCCATTGTACTGGTCGGATCAGAATATTGGACTGGGCTACTAGAGTGGATTGAAAAAGTCATGCTCGCCCACGGAAATATAAGCCCCGAAGACTTAAAGCTATATCGGGTAGTGGATACCGCTGAAGAGGCAGCAGAGCATATATTTAGATTTTACGATAAGTACCTGCTTAAACCTAATTTTTAATAAAAGACATCGTATGAAAGCTGCTGGCTCTAGGGCTGGTGGCTCTCACATTTTATATTTATAAACCTTAACGAATAGGGTCT
>DXEZ01000351.1 GCA_019114715.1 Candidatus Sphingobacterium stercoripullorum
TACGCTGCCATTTCTGCTATAAAAGCGCATGAGTTGACGGCGTCTTTATCGCGCACTAGGTCTCCAACTAGATATCCGTAGCTCTCCTCTCCTCCTACTAAAAACTGTTCTTTGCCTAACAGCGAGGTGATTAAGTTCCCAATGTACTTAAAGCCGGTGAGTGTGTGGTAAGCTTTAACGTTAAAATTCTTAGCAATATCAGCTATGAGGTTACTAGTAACAATCGTTAAGACGATATAATCGTTTGGCTTAAGGTCTTTTAAATCGTGCTTTACGGATAGTATATAATGAGTTAATAGACTGCCGATTTGATTTCCATTTAGAAGCTGGAAGGCACCGTTAGAGTTTTTAACTGCTAGGCCTACGCGATCTGCATCTGGATCGGTTGCCATTACAATGTCTGCATCAACTTGGGCCCCTTTGTTAATAGCCATTTGCATAGCATCTTCTTCCTCGGGATTTGGATATTTAACCGTTGGGAAGTTTCCATCGGGTGTGGCCTGTTCTTCAACGAGGTGCACTTGATTAAAACCCCAGCTTTTTAACATGGCCGGTACTATGCTAATTCCAGTTCCATGAATTGATGAATATACAATCTTTAAATCTTTTTGATGGGCGATTTCTTTAGGCGAGAGGCTCAGCTTTTTGTTCGCCTCAATATAGATAGCATCAAATTTCTCATCTACCAGGGTGATATTTGATGCGATTGGAGTAAACTTGATGTCTTTTACGGATTTAATTTTATTTACCTCATCAATCACTTGCTGATCTTGCGGAGCAACCAGTTGACAGCCATCGTTCCAATAAGCTTTATATCCATTGTATTCTTTGGGGTTATGCGATGCCGTTAACATAACACCAGAATGACAACGAAAATGCCTAATAGCAAAGGAAAGCATAGGTGTTGGGCGTAATTCATTGAAAAGAAACACCTTAATGTTGTTTGCTGAGAATACATTAGCTACTAGCTTAGCAAACTCCTTAGAGTTATTTCTGCTGTCGTAAGACACCGCAACGCGCACTTCCTCGTTGGTGTTGTTATTTAGCAGAAAATTTGCAAGTCCTTGTGTTGCCTTCCCTACAGTGTATTTGTTGATCCGGTTTGGTCCGATGCCCATAACTCCGCGTAATCCACCTGTACCAAAGGCTAAATCTTTATAAAATGCATCAATTAACTCATTTTCATTATTTGCGTTTTGCAGCGCTTTTATTTTTTCAATGGTCTCTTGATCGTATTCATCGCTAAGCCACTGCTTGATTCTTTCCTGTGTGGCTGAATCTATATTTTTCATTGTTAAAGCTAAAATTTCTATGTGTACAAATTTAATAAAGAAAAGACTCTAAACCCTATAATCCTGAGGTGTCCTTAGCTTTATTATCATTAGGGGTGTCATGAATAGGGTTTTTTACCTGCTAAAAAGGTTATTTAGAGGGTTTTTGTTTTTTTAATTGTTCCCAAACTTCCGGAGGCAATGCACTAAGCTCATTGAATTGCCCCGCACCTTGTAACCACTCTCCTCCATCGATACAAATTACCTCTCCATTGATGTAATCGGCAAACCCAGAAAGAAGGTATACCACCAATCCGGCAAGTTCTTCGTGTCTACCTACTCGGTTTAAAGGAACACGCGCCTTTAAATCGAACTGTTTGGCTAGGTCTCCAGGCAAGAGCCTTTCTAAAGCACCTTTAGTCGGGAAAGGTCCTGGGGCAATTGCATTGTGCCTTATGCCGTATTTGCCCCACTCAACAGCGAGAGATCTTGTTAATGCTAAAACGCCTCCTTTTGCCGCTGCTGATGGCGTAACAAAAGAGGAGCCTGTAAAAGCATAAGTCGTGATGATGTTAATAATAGAGCCGTGGATGTTATTGGCGATCCAATCTTTTCCGAATGTGAGTGAGCAATTTATTGTACCTTTTAATACAATGTCAATAATTTTTGAAAATGCATTGGTTGAAAGGTTCTCCGTGGGTGAGATAAAATTTCCTGCAGCATTATTAATTAGTGCATCAACACTTCCAAACTCTTCTTTTGCTTTTAAAAGTAAGTTTTCTACATCTTCGATTTTACTAACATCACATACTACGGGTAAAACTTTTGCGCTGTACTTTTGCTCAATTTCCTCAGCTGCCGTGGTTAAGCGTTCGATGTTTCGGCTAGCAATAATGATATTAGCTCCTAATGACGCACAAGCATTGGCCATGGCATTGCCCAGCCCTGTAGCACCTCCTGTAATTAAAACTGTTTTTCCCTCTAATAGTTTCGGGTTGAATAGATTGAGGAGTGTTTTCTCTTCCATTTACTTCTTGTGACTTAAGTTTTCAATAAGCGTTTTAAGGATGTTTCTTGTTGAAGGGCTCCACCACTGTTTTAATATTTGGTCAACGACCTCGTCCTTATCTTTTTCAAAAGCCTCAACTAGTGGGGCTCTTAAGTTTTGCTTCGTGCTTCTCCAAGCGTTTTTTTCGAATTGAGTGAGCTTCACGGCTTGGTTGATGCTGGTAGTGCCAATGCGATTAGGAGCAACAATTTCATGAATTAATCCGTCTTTTAATGCTTCTTGGGGTGATAATAAAGTTCCGCTGAGCAAATATTGATAGGCCTTAGAGCGACCTATCCAAAAACTATATAATTCAAAAATGGCATGAGGTACGATGATTCCTACGGGGACTTCATTCAAACCGATGATAAAATCTCCCTCAACCATCACCCGGTAGTCACAACAGAGCGCTAGTACGCATCCGCCAGCAGGGCTATGTCCAGTTATTCCCGCTACAGCAGGTTTTTCGAATTTAAGGAGCTCTAAAATAAGGTTTAAGAAGCTTTTCCAAAAGCTCTGCATTTGATCCTTATCGTAGTCGTATAAAGTGATCAGGTCGAGACCCGAAGAGAAAAAGCCTTCTTTTCCAAAAAATGTAATGCCTTCAACTGAAGGGTCTTCCTTTAATTCTTTAATCAGCGTGGTGAGCTCGTTAACCAGCTCCATGTCCATGGCGTTTGAGCTTCCTCTATTTAGAAAGATTTGACCAATATGGTCTTCTTTTTTTAATCGAATGTGTTTCATTGCATGTAAATTTACTCAATTAACTTTAAAAATTAATTGTTTAAATACGATTGACCCCAGATTACTAATTCCTTCAATTTGGATGATGTATTCTCCAGGCTCATCGGAAGTGTAAAAATCAAAAGTAGCCTCTTTTCCATTTTCTAAAATAATCAAGGGCTCCCAATGTATGGTGTTGCGGTTATCTATATAGTTAAGATCTTCATCTGGATTTTCATACTCTGGTTTATAGAATTCTTTGGAGACATGATAACCTTTTG
This sequence comes from Candidatus Sphingobacterium stercoripullorum, assembly GCA_019114715.1. Classification (GTDB taxonomy): domain Bacteria; phylum Bacteroidota; class Bacteroidia; order Sphingobacteriales; family Sphingobacteriaceae; genus Sphingobacterium; species Sphingobacterium stercoripullorum. The sequence goes on from DXEZ01000351.1 coordinate 3,324, forward strand.
GCGAGTGGGTAATTAGCCCTTTTGGCTGCACGTTTGAACGGGCGCTGAAGCCTCTTTTGCTGGTGATGATTATTACACCAGTATTACCGTGGACACCATAAATAGCGGTGTATCCGATGTTTCGAAGCACTTCGATTGAGGCGACGTCCGAGGGAAGAATGTTGGAGAGCTCATCAGGCTCCACGTACATGCCGTCAATAATAACTTGCATGGGTTCTCCATTTTGGGAACGTGTATTATAGGGTATGCCATTTTTAAATATAACACCTACTAATTTGCCCGATAGACAGGAGGATAGGTCAAAGCAGTTGTCAAGATCGTCAGCTGAAAGTGTTTGATCGGCATTCCCTGCCCCATTCAAATTGGATGAGTGTTCCGCTGCTTTTCTTATTCTTTTTGTTACATGAACCTCCTCAATTGCAATAGGTACGTCCATCAACCCTTGCCTTTCGAGCTGCTTGAAGTAAGAGGTGGTTTTATTTATGTGGTCCATGAGTTTAAGGTTCTCTTGATAGTCCTGATCGGGCCAAAATTTGCTGTCTCCAATTTCTGGAGGGGCTAGTGTGTCAATTTTAATATCCAGATTGTTTTTCCCCTTTTGGTTTTTAGCAGAAATCAAGAACTTGATGCTGTCTGGAAAAGAAAGCTTGTCAAATTTAAAGATTCCATTTTGGTTACTTAAAGTATCGATGTAATCCATGAAGTTATGCGTAGAAATGAGTGTGACCGTAGCATTGGGCTCTACTGCTTTTCTTCCAAACTTATGGACCGTCCCTTGAATTTCCAAGCTCTTTTCTACTTCGTAATTAAGTGCTGGAGATTTTTTTTGGGATTCCCAGTTGTATTTTCTAAACCCTTGGGTAAGCATAAGATGATCCAAGTCAATTGTGTTCACCAGCAGGGGATCGTAATTGAAATAACTCCCCGGTTCCTCGATGTACCCTTTGATATCCGACACAAGGAGCAACTCGGTTAAAATATTGCGGCCTGCCAGAAGGCTGTTTGCATCGGTTTTAAATACAGAGGCAGAAAGAGAGGCGATTTCATTGTCTTTTAAAGGTTGTAAAGATGAAAGGTCAACATTCACTAATGCTCGCTTTCCTATTTCCTCTGGCCTTACTTGCTCCTTTATGTCTAAAATCTGCTCAGGGTTTACATGAAAGAATAACCTTTCAGCCATAGGAATTAGCTCTTGATTTAATATGGTTAACTGCAATACGCCACTAGGGAAGTCATTTTTGGGGATTTTAAAAAGTAATTCTTCCGAGGAGACGGGGATTTTACTTGAATATATGGGAGCTCCACCGGCTTGTATCATAGCATAAATATGTTCCTGTTTGTTCACAGGTTCCCCAACATGGATAGCTATTATTAACTCTTTCTCTAGTAATGGGTTTAAGGTAAGAGATAGTCCCGAAGACTGGATTTTTGGGAAGTCAACTTCCATTTCTGGCGAGTTTTTAGATTTAGCTATAGCTCTATAGGATTTGCTAGCGTGGAACTTTCCGCTAAAGGACCCCATGCCCAGCTTGTTGCTTTCCGAAACAGAGATTGTATCCCCCTCATTGTTGATAATATAAAGGGTGGTGGGAACTCCCTTCCCCTTTGAATTGACCGCTTTAAAGGCAATTCTACTTTCCACTCCACTTAGCAGGTGGCCTCCTTCTGGAAATAAAGTTATTTTGTTACTATCTAAACTTTGCCGAAAAGGGATGACCTTACTGTTTTTTACGCCGCTATCGCTTGTGAAGTTGACTTCCATACGTCCTTTTTTTAATTTGTTTTTTACTCGTAGGTGCAATCTGCCTTGTGAATCCAGCTTTGCTCTACCGTTGATAACTTTGGGACTTTCACCATCTATTATCTGATAGGATATTCTATCGTTTTTCAGAGGCAAACCATTTATATCGCTGAAGGTAGCGTCTAAGTTGATCTCCTGATGATCAGCATGATTTTTATGGACTTTTAAAATGGTGTTGTCAGTCCTGTTGTTAGCTATAGGGGTAATTCTCTCATAAAAATAATCATGGTCAGAATTCCGCATCCACTGCGTATAGGCCCTAAGTCTATAACTGCCAGCTACCAGCGTATCGGCTAAGGTGATATATGCGGTGCCCGTGCCGACGATAAGTGGGATTCGTAAAGACTGTACTATTTCATTTTTGGGGTTAATAAGTTCAATATAGGCTATTTGACTGTGGTTGCTTAACAAATTGGAAAACCCAATTGTGGTATAAGCTTTTAACCAGATAGTTTCACCAGTAGTATATACTGATCTGTCTTGATGCAGGTAAATCTTTTCATTCATGTGTTCTAAATAGCTCGCCTCAGTGCGGTTATGAACTTCTTGAAGCTTACCTGATTCTTGGGCTTCAACACTAGTAAAATGCGATAAAAACAAACAAAACAAGGCGAGTTTTTTCAGCATGGTTAGTTTTTATTTAAAGTTAGTTAAAAATCTTGGTTATTGTAGTTGGAGTGGAGCGTAAAGTAGTCTTTGTAGTTGGTATGCTTGTAATATCGTGTGAATTACCTCCTGTCATCCTTTCGCAGGGAATTTTATTTAAATCTTTGAGATTCAATTTTCTTTTATAAAAAGCTATATATTTGCAGAATGAATATCCTTATAGTTGGTTCCGGAGGACGTGAATCTGCTTTTGCGTATAAGCTGTCGCAAAGTCCTCGTTTAAAATCTTTATTTATTGCACCAGGAAATGCTGGTACTGGAAAGTATGGTGAAAATGTTTCAATTCATGTCAATGATTTTGAGGCATTGGCTGAATTTTGTTTAGAAAAAGAGGTAAAAATGGTAATTGTTGGGCCAGAGGAACCTCTTGTTAAAGGACTTCACGATTATTTTCTCTCGAGAGAAGATTTGGCACACATTGGTGTGGTAGGTCCTCAGAAACAAGGGGCAATGTTGGAAGGCTCTAAAGAGTTCTCTAAGGAGTTTATGGTCCGTCATAATATACCTACAGCTAGCTTTGCTGCATTCACCGCAGAAAACTTTCAAGAAGGGATAGAATATCTGAGAAAACAAGAGCTGCCCATCGTGCTGAAGGCTGATGGTTTAGCAGCAGGAAAAGGTGTGCTGATCTGCAACTCTTTTCAAGAGGCTGAAGAGTCGTTCCATAAAATGATACACGAGAAGCAGTTTGGAGATGCAAGTAGCACTGTTGTTATCGAACAGTTTTTATCTGGAATCGAACTATCTGTCTTTGTTTTGACTGATGGCGAGTCGTACAAAGTCTTGCCTTCTGCTAAGGATTATAAAAGAATAGGTGAGGGTGATCAGGGGCTTAATACAGGCGGAATGGGTTCTGTATCTCCAGTCCCATTTGCTGATGATGAGTTCATTAAAAAAGTTGAAGATAGAATAATTAAGCCCACCGTTGACGGTTTAAAAGAAGAAAACATTCCGTACAAAGGGTTTATTTTTATTGGGTTGATGAATGTTGGAGGAGATCCTTATGTTATTGAATATAATGTAAGAATGGGAGATCCAGAGACGCAATCTGTTCTAACAAGAATTGAAAGCGATTTGATTGATCTGTTAGATGGAGTAATAAGCAATACGCTAGAAGAGAAAGAGTATAAAGTGTCGCCCAAGACTGCGGCAACAGTTGTGTGCGTGTCTGGCGGTTACCCTGGAGATTATGTCAAAGGAAAGGTAATTGATAATATTGAGCATGTAGAAGACTCTATAGTTTTTCACGCGGGAACATCTTTAGAAAATGGAGAAATAGTAACCTCTGGCGGCAGAGTGTTAGCAGTTACTTCAGTTCAAGAAACATTGTTCGAAGCTCTTCAGCAAGCTACTGCTGATGCTGGAAGGATCTTCTACGCAGGGAAATACTTCAGAAAAGACATAGGGTTTGATCTGTTAGATTAAAACTTATTTGAGATGCTAAAAACCCTACTATTAGTAAGCGTTGGAGGCGGAGCAGGAAGTGCTCTCCGTTATTTAGTTTATTTGTGGTCAAATAAATTTTACGGGGATTCATTCCCTTTAGGAACGTGGATCGTTAATGTTTTAGGCTGCTTTATTATAGGGCTAACCTGGGGCGTGATTAATAGATACCAATTAGGTGACGGCTATCTTCGGCATTTAATTATGGTGGGTTTTTGCGGAGGCTTTACCACCTTTTCGAGTTTTGCATTTGAGAACTTTAAGCTGTTTGAACAAGGTAATTACTCTATTATTTTATTGTATATATTGAGTAGCGTTATCGTTGGGATTTTAGCCGTTTGGTGGGGCATGATTTTAGTAAAGTAGGGCTTTTATTCGCAATAAATATTTGGCTGGTATGAATAGTGAGGGCGATAAAGGTAAAAATAAGGTAATTGTTTTGTAATAATAGAATATTGTTTTATATTTGCGCCGCTGTGGAAGACAAATGGCCCGTTCGTCTAGGGGTTAGGACGCCAGATTTTCATTCTGGAAACAGGGGTTCGATTCCCCTACGGGCTACTAAACAGGACAAATGAAATTTATTTTCGTTTGTCCTGTTCTTATTTTGG
>DXEZ01000352.1 GCA_019114715.1 Candidatus Sphingobacterium stercoripullorum
CTGTTTAAATAAGAAAAAGTATTTCCCCAGTTGCTCTTTGGGGGATTTGTGCTTCAGCAGTAAAAAGGCGGAGCTTCCTAGCGGGTTATCAATTACAGCCACACCGCGGTCGAAGTTTAGGGCATGCTTAAATCCATTGATATCAAACTGAAAAACACCACTAATGCTTTCATCCGTATGCCCCAGTGTATCGGTAGCCACCACCGAGAGCCTACCGTTTTGGGTCACATATTCCTTGAGCTGAAAATCGTCTATGCGCATACCTGGGTCATCCGCAGGCTCTTGGGCTTGAAGGTGACTTCCAGCAAGGGTGCTGCAGATAAGCAGTATATATAGAATAATGCGCCTCATGATTTAGCTAATATCTTCAAAAATAAGATTTATTTGGGAGTTTTCCGTATTGCTATGAATTTGATTTAAAGTAAAGAGAAATTTCTGCCGGTAGGTCTCATATTGATTCAAAATCACTGTTCTTTTGCTGTTTCTTGTTTGAATGGTAATTCAAATTGTTTATTACTTGTTTTTTTCTGATGTAACCTTATTTCTTATTAACCGAACAATTATTCTACTTTATTAAAAACGGTAAGTCTTGTGTTTTTTACGTATCTAACCCTAGATCTTTGTACTACCCCGTGAGGTATTTTCGTAAGATCATTTGATGCGGTAGCACTACTTCAACTGATCTATTGTCGCTAGATCTTACGCTTTTACATCTTCCGTCGTCCATTTTATATAGCTGATTTTTCAATTAGTCCAATGTTTTTTAACTTCCAAATGGCGGAAATTAGAGGAGGGGTGTAATTTACTGGTTTATGTTAGATATATTTAATGTTTGTCTTAGCTTTAACTCTTGGTATGCTTGTCGATTGATCAGAGTGTTGCCATCTTTTGCTGAATACAAAACCTTTGTGCTACTATCCAAAAACATACAGTTTTCATAAAGCATTTAGTGTTCATTGACAATAATCAAATTTAATGTTTTACCAGAAAATTTCAGACTTTAGAATGATGTCAGAATACTTAGGGTGTCTTGTACCTGCTATTAGCTTTTTGTGTTTTATTAGTGGTAGTTAAAATATTGAGACCTGAGTTTAATCCTTTTTGGTTTCTTTTTTTATTAAAAGGATATTTATATATTTGGCGGATACTATTAAACCAAATTAAACAATAGGCATTTCACAATTACTAAAACAACAAATTGGTAAGAGAACTACTACAAGAAAAAAGAGAGGCTAAATGCTCGTTATTCTTGAGTATGCATATTTTCGTATAAATTAAAGGAGCTTAATATATTATATAATGGGTGATCTTAAAACGTTTTAGCTATGGGAGAAATAATAGAGGATGACACGTGGTCATACATTCTAATCAATGGGAAGTCTAAAACATTAGAAGTCAAAGATGCTAAGTTTGATAAAGGTCGGTTAGTAGAGATTTCAAAGATTAAAAATCATCCCGAAAACGATGCAGGTGGTGAGGATCTGCCACATACACAAGAACTTGCAGATGAATTAAAAAGAAGGATATACAAAGAGTTTTTTCGAAAATCATTCAAAAACTTGGTGTTTCTTTCTGGGGCGGGGTCTTCTATGGATGTTGGCGGGTTATCTATGGGGCAGTTATGGGAAGAGACAAAGAAAATGTACTTAATCGAAAAGACGGGCGAATCGGAAGAAATTGATGGTTTAGAGTTAATCCAAGAAATTGTTAAATATAAAAATAATGATACAAACTTAGAAGCATTGTTATCTCAAATCGAAGGGTTTTGTAAGTTTTCGGGTGATTGTGAAGTAGAACTAGGACAGGATAAAAAGAAACTTTCAGAGATCAAGGAAGAAATTTATAATCTGATTAAAAATAAATGTACTATAACTGCTCCTTCAAATGGTTCATTTCCCCACAAAGTATTGCTTGAAAAAGTGCTCCAACGTAAACAAACAAGCCCAAGAGTTAAAGTCTTTACTTTAAACTACGACTTGCTCTTTGAAGATGCGGCAACAGCCGTAAATGCTATTATTATTGATGGTTTTTCTTTTACGTTTCCAAGAACCTTTAGCGGCCGATATTTTGATTATGACATTGTAAAAAGAGAAGGAAGCAAATTAAAAGAAGAAGATAATTTTATACAAAGGGTATTCCATTTACATAAACTACATGGTTCGATTAATTGGGAAAGAGTTAAGGAGACTGGTAATGTAATTATAAATGAGGACCCTAAAAAGGCTTTGATGGTTTATCCAAGGGAAGCTAAATATGAAGATTCTTATGAACAACCATTTTTTGAAATGATGGCACGTTTTCAAAGAAATCTTAGATTAAATGATGATTCCTTATTGGTTTGTATAGGGTACAGTTTTAATGATAAGCATATTAATGCAGCAATTGAAGAAGCTTTAAATCAAAATCCAGGTTTTAGATTAGCAATAATTGACCCAGGATTTGACCATGAAAACGCATCTAAATCACTAAAAGCTATAAAGGAGATCGCATTGCAAACCGAAAGAATATTAATGGTAGCAGAAACATTTACAGATTTCGCTAACCATTTCCCAGAAATGAAAACTTATGAAAATGTACAACAAGTAACTGTTAACCTGAAGAATGACTAATCAAAAAATAAATCCTTTCAAACACGAATATTTTCTTGGTTATATCAGTCAGGTATTACCTCAGTTTGTAAAAATACACTTCCCTTCTTCGGTATTATTGAATGGGTTTACTCATTTTGGAAAGGAGTTTAATGGGGGGTTAGTGGGCAGTTTTGTTGTAATAGAAGGTGATAAACATGGTTTTTTAGGAAGAATAACAGAGTTGTCACTCCCTGAATATGAACGGCTTGCATTGAATGAAAAAGCATTTCAAACCAGTGATTTCCATCCTACTGGAAAAGTTGAAATTCTTTTATCTTTTGATTTATACGACCCTTTTGATGTCAAAAAAGGTTTGACTGCTTATCCCAATATTGGAGCAAAAGTATATGTTAGCTCGGGAGAATTGGTTCAACAATATATGTCAAGGTTTGGAGTGAGAAGTGGCGAAGTTACGAATACAACTGAAATTGGTAATTTAGTATCTAGTCCGGATACGAAAGTCAAAATAAATCTACAATCCATTTTTGGTCGTCATTGTGCTATTGTGGGAACTACTGGTGGAGGGAAAAGCTATACGGTAAGCAAATTGGTAGAGTCGTTAATTGCTACTGGAAATAAAGCCATATTGATTGACGCAACTGGAGAGTATCGTGGGGGGATGATAAAATTAAATTAATAGATATTGGTAATGGTGGATGTATTTTTCATTATTCACAACTTACAATAGATGATATGTTTTTTTTATTAAAACCGTCACCAAGAACGCAAACGCCTAAGCTAATGGAAGCTATAAGATCTCTCAAAATGGTGAGAATTGCAGGGGAGGTAAATCAAATTAAATATAAAGGAGAAGCTATTCCGATTGTAAATGGTTTATTGAAAAAAAATGGAAAACCGAAGAAACCATACGAAGTGTTTTATTATCAAAATATTTCGGCAATTGAAAATGGAATGGCGGATTTTGATTTTATGAAGCTACCCCGCCAAATAAATGAGGAATGTGTTTTTGACAACGGGACTAATTGGGGGAATTTGGCTCCAAATGATGTTTCACATTGTGTAAGTTTGATATCAAGAGTCACCAACCTTTCCAATACACCTGAATTGAACCAAATATTTGGTTTTCAACAAATGAAAACAAACAATGATTTAACCGATATTCTTAGTGAATTTATTTCTGATGAGAACAACGATATAAAATTATTACGCTTAAACTTGGAAAGCGTAAAGTATGATTTTCAAGTCAGAGAAACATTAGTTAATGCGATTGGTAAATTTCTTTTAACAAAAGCAAGAAGCGGATCATTTAGAAACTCTCCAGTTGTGGTATTTATTGATGAAGCTCATCAGTTTCTTAATAAATCTATCAAAGATGAGTATTTTGATAGTAAACCACTAGACGCTTTTGATTCTATAGCTAAAGAGTGTAGGAAATACGGTTTGTTTCTTTGTATAGCAACACAAATGCCAAGAGATATTCCGCAAGGTACACTAAGTCAAATGGGAACATTTATCGCGCATCGTTTAATTAATCATTATGATAAAGAAGCTGTAAGCAGTGCTTGTAATACAGCTAATAAAAACACGTTGGATTTTTTGCCTATACTAGGAGAAGGAGAAGCTATTTTGACAGGAGTAGATTTTCCAATGCCAGTCATTATGAAGTTTGAAGAACCTAAAGTAAAACCTGATTCGAGTACACCGAAGCTAAAATGAGGAGTGTTCCTAGGACTAAATTACTAGGAGGAATAATAAATATATCATCTGAAATTATCAGCCCGATTTTGTTAGGTAATAATATTGTTTTTATGTCTAGTTGTTTTAAA
>DXEZ01000353.1 GCA_019114715.1 Candidatus Sphingobacterium stercoripullorum
CTGACCTCCTTTTTGCACTTTATAAAGTGGAGGAGTCGCTATGTATAGATATCCTTTTTCAATCAGTTCCTTCATATAACGGAAGTAGAAAGTTAGGATAAGTGTAGTAATGTGTGCACCGTCCACATCAGCATCCGTCATGATGATGATTCTGTGGTAACGTAATTTCTCAATATTAAGTGCTTTAGGGTCTTCTTCCGTTCCAACGCTTACACCCAGTGCGGTAAACATATTTTTAATCTCGTCGTTCTCATAGATCTTATGCTCCATGGCTTTCTCGACGTTTAGAATCTTACCTCGTAAAGGCAAGATCGCTTGGAACTCTCTATTTCTCCCTTGCTTCGCTGTACCACCCGCAGAGTCTCCCTCCACTAAGTATAGCTCACATTTCGTAGGATCTTTATCCGAGCAATCGGCAAGCTTACCAGGAAGTCCACCACCACCCATGACCGTCTTACGCTGTACGAGCTCCCTCGCTTTACGCGCTGCCGCTCTTGCTTGGGCTGCTAGGATGACCTTCTGGACGATTATTTTCGCTTCCCTAGGGTTTTCTTCTAAGTAAGTATTCAATATCTCTCCCACTGCTACATCCACCGCACCCATCACCTCGGTATTTCCGAGTTTAGTCTTGGTCTGTCCCTCAAACTGAGGCTCTGCTACTTTAACAGATATAATAGCGGTCAGACCTTCTCTAAAGTCATCTCCAGTCACGTCGACCTTTAGGTTTTTCAATAATCCCGAACGGTCCGCATAGCTCTTTAAAGTACGCGTTAAACCACGCCTAAATCCAGAAACGTGTGTACCACCTTCAATGGTGTTAATGTTATTTACATAAGAGAAAACGTTCTCTGCATAAGATTCGTTGTACTGCAAGGCAAGCTCAACGGGAACACCGTTTTTAATTCCTTCTACATAAATAGGCTCCGGAATTAAAGGAGCTCTATTGCCGTCTAAGAACTTAACAAACTCACTGAGGCCTCCTTCTGAGTAAAAGTTTTCCACTCTAAAGCTTCCATCCTCTTCCGGCTCCCTCTCATCGGTTAAAATCAACCGAATCCCTTTATTTAAATAAGCAAGTTCTCTTAATCTACTTGCTAAAGTGTCAAAATTAAATACTAGTGTCTGGGTAAAAATCTCTGGATCAGGCTGAAAAGTTACAATTGTACCTGTATCATCACTCTCTCCTATTACCGAAACATCTCCTTGCGGCTTTCCTTGTTTATAGCTTTGAATAAAAACTTTGCCCTCGCGGTGAACTTCTGCACTGAGGTCAATTGAAAGTGCGTTCACACAAGAGACTCCCACACCGTGCAGACCCCCAGAAACCTTGTAGGTATCTTTATCAAACTTTCCACCAGCGTGCAAAACAGTCATCACCAATTCCAGTGCGGACTTGTTTTCCTTTTTATTCATACCTGTAGGTATACCACGACCGTTGTCCCGCACCTCTATACCGTTTCCTTTGAGGATTTTAACTTCTATCGTATCGCAATAGCCTGCTACTGCCTCATCAATAGAGTTATCAACAACCTCATAAACTAGGTGATGAAGACCTTTCGGCCCAGTATCTCCAATGTACATCGAAGGTCTTTTACGAACTGCTTCTAACCCTTCTAGTACCTGTATGTTATCCGCGGAATATTCTGGATGATTATTATTTTCTACACTCATATCTTGTTGATTAAACCAGACAAAAATACAAAAAATCGGCCTAATTATCAAATCAAAAATGGCCTATTATAAGGCAGTTATCCACTTATTTTTCTGGATTTAATTACTGCTGTATTTTATAAATAACCTTTTTTTAATTAGGTTTGCACATTAATCATTTTTATAAGAATTATAATGAAGAAAACATCGATTTTTTCTATAGCAGCAGTTGCACTAGGTTTAGTAGGAGCAACATTCATGAGTGCATGCAATCAGCCCGCATCCAAAAAGGCTTCTGACAGTACTTCCCCTAGCGTTGAAAATGCTGCAAGCGTAGATGAGGAGTTTGTTGCTTACGTGAATGCCGACTCATTATCTGCGAAATATGAATACTTCAAAGATGTTCGTGAAAAGTTAGAAGCAAAAATCAAGAAAGCTCAAAACGACCTACAATCTAAAGGTCAAGCTTTCCAAAGAGAGATCAACGAGTACCAACAAAAAGCGCACACCATGTCTGCTGACGAGCGTCAGAAAACTGAAGAGCGCCTAGCGAGAAAACAAGATGAATTGGGCCAATTGGACCAAAACACATCCATGTCTTTAGCGCAAGACGAATCCACTGAGATGGATAAGATCTACACTTCTATTACAGAATTCTTAGAGAAATACGCAAAAGAAAAAGACTACAAGTTGGTTTTAACCTACTCCAAGGCAAACCCAACGGTCTTATACATCGATCCTTCGTTTGACATTACAAATCAAGTAATCGATGAGCTGAACACCGAATACAAAAAGAATAAAGACAAAGAGAGTAAAAAATAAGGCTACCTCAAAATGAAGTAGCATAAAAATGCCCCGACAGATATATTGATGTAGGGGCATTTTTTATGTCCTCATGTTACAAAGCAAAACTACTTTTCTAAAAGGTTTTTCTTTTTCGGTGAGGTTGGCTGAAACTCCTTCAAGTAAAAAGGCTCAAAGTATGCTAAATCTTCCCATTGCTCTTTGCTAAATTTCTCGTAGGCAAGGCTACTTAGATACGATGCTTTACTGGAAAAGTTACCATGGATGATCACTTGGCCATCCAGCTCAGCGATCAGCTTTTTATACTTCTCTGCGCCGCTGCCAAAAACATGCAACTTACTACCGCCTTTTATGATGTCCTTAAAGAAATCTTCCTGCTCAATCACATAAGCTCCTGTAGGCAAGATCTCCTTCCCTTCAGTGTCATAGACAGTAGCATAGACTTCCATCCTGCGCGCATCAATGACGGGCATAAAAAGATCCTCTACCCCATACATCTGGCTTGCGGTTCCTGCTAGGAAACCCTTATAAA
>DXEZ01000354.1 GCA_019114715.1 Candidatus Sphingobacterium stercoripullorum
TTTCCTTGGCCACTTTTGCTGCATCCAGAACTTTTCTAATTCCAGGCACATCAACAGCGACGGGTTTTTCCATGAAAACGTGCTTGCCAGCTTTAACGGCTTCTTGGAAATGATCGGGTCTAAATCCAGGAGGCGTTGTTAAAATCACCACGTCGGCATCTGCAATAGCTGACTTATATGCCTCTAACCCAACATAGCGCCGACTTTCTGGAACATCAATTTTATTTCCGAATTTTGCTTTTATAGTTTTGTAAGTCTTATCTAGGTTCTCTTGAAAAACATCAGCCATTGCCACGAGCTGAACGGTTTGTCCTGAAGCATAGGCATCAAAAACAGCTCCGGTACCTCTACCACCACAACCGATAAGTGCTATTTTAATAATATCGCTCCCTGCGGCGTAAGCGCTACCTACGATTGAGCTACCTACTATAGCTCCCGTTGCTAATGTTCCTGAGGTCTTTATAAAGTCCCGTCTTTTCAATTTATCATTCATCATTATATGTTTTATGTTTGCTCCTTAAAAATCCATTATAGGTTCTTGGTTATAATAAGTCTCAATTTCTTCTTTCGAAGGAGGGTTTACCGGTCGTACGACTCTAAATCCTACGAATGGTGCTTCTGGAAACCACCAATTTGATTTGGGAATTTGCGGATCTATTTGTTTCCAGGAAGGATCAGAATAATCCCGCTTAGCGGATCTCAGATCTTCTGCCTCACTTTGGTAAGAACCACCACGAACTACATGGGGATACAACTCGGTAGCCTCTTGGAGAGGATTTTCAACCACTCCATCTCGCCCTTTGTAGGCATCCTCGATGTACTGATCGTATGTCCACTCCGCTACGTTTCCTATCATATCGTACAGTCCAAAAGCATTGGGCTTTTTCTGTCCAACCTCGGCTGTTTTATCTTCAGAATTTTCTTCAAACCAGGCATACTCGGATAATAATGCGGGATCATCTCCAAAGAAGTAATCACCTTGCTCTCCAGCCCTACAGGCATACTCCCACTCAGCCTCCGTAGGTAAACGGTAAAAAACACCCGTCCTCTCGTATATCCATTTACAAAATTGTATTGCGCTATATTGCGTCATCGCTACTGCAGGGTGCTTTCCTTTACCCATACCGAATGTCATATCTAAATACGGTTTTGTTGGTCTTGTGATAGCATCAATATTTTCAGGCACTTGTTTATTTTCACTGATAGATTTTTCATAATCCTTGTAGGCAAAAGCCTCGAACAATTCCCAGGTCACCTCGTATTTCCCCATCCAAAAGGAATCTACTTTTACCCTATGAGCAGGAGACTCATCCTCTTGTTTACCCTCACTTCCCATTGTAAATTCTCCACCAGGAATAGGCACTAAATCAAAACTTAACTTAGTGTCATTAACAGGCTGGGTATAAGGTTCATCAACAGATTGTCCAAAAACTACTTGACTCATAAAAACGGCTATGCATAAGGCGGTAAACCCTTTGTTCTTAAGTTGATTTTGCATGAATTGCTCTACTAAAGTTTATGATTACAAGGCTAAATATAGCAACTTATTGTAAAAAACACACTATTATAATTGAATAACAAATTAGTTACAGTAAATTTACGGCTTACTTTTAGCTTAGCTAAAGGCAAAATTAAGATATAAGAGCAAGCACAAATATTTAGATTACACATGAACATGTTCAGGGGAATTAAAATCTGGCAATTGTATAGGGCATTTATACTGACTTCTTTATTAGGAAACGCTGAAGATCTTTTCTCCCAATCTCGCTCCTACCTTAAGATGAATGATAGAATATTCTCTGTAGAGCTTGATGTTGAAAATGGAGGCATTCTAGCCGCCAAAGACATCAAAGAATATACTTTTGAAGATGCGTATTACAACGGAATCAACCTACGGCTGGGCTGGCAGAAGAAAGACAGCCTAAGTACCTACGATAAGTTATATAACAATCCAACTTACGGAATAGGCCTATATTCTAGTACATTTGGAAAAAATGATATTGGCAACCCTTACGCTATTTATGGTTTTATTAGAGTGCCATTCCATACTGATTTTTCGGAAAAATGGAAGTTCGATTACCGAATTGGCTTAGGTCTATCAGGAAACTTTAAACCTTATGACGAACAGGAGAACCCTTTGAACCTAGTGATTGGCTCAAAAAACAATGTATTTATTGATTTCGGCATACAAACGCATTATCAACTCAGCGAGAAGATCCGGCTGGGAATGGGCTTATCCTTCCATCATTTCTCTAATGGCGCATTGCAATTACCCAATAAAGGAATCAACCTTATTCCTTTAAACGTATCAGCAACTTACAGCCCAAGCTTTCCTAACTACACACCTAAAGACTCCCTAATTGACCTGCCGAGAAAGTGGCTCTTTCACATCAACTATGGCGCTGGATTCAAGCAAGTTGATAAGAACAACGATAAGCTATACTTCAAGTCTACTTTAAGCTTATATGGCAGTAAATATGTGAACCCAAAATGGAGGATGGGTTTAGGTGTTGATTTATTTTATGCAGAATCAGGAAACGATGAATTGATCGCCGGAGATCGCAAAGGGAAGTTCAGCTCCATGTATTCTGGGGGACCAGCCTTTTATTTAGTGCATGTCCTCAACCCTCGCCTATTATTAAACGGGAACATAGGTTATTACCTACATAAAAGCCGCTTTAATGGGGAGATCAAGAAAACTTTCCTGCGCGCAGGTGTAAGATACTACGTATATAAAAATATCAATACTGGAGTTTCTATTAAAGCCCATTTAGGGAAGGCCGATTATATAGAGTGGGTCGTAGGATACACTATTGGAGAGCGACTACTATAAAAAATGCTCCTCAGTTTTATTACTAGCGACTAAGGAGCATCAAGTATTTTTTATATTTTCAGTTTTAAATACGAACCGCTTTTAAAAGCGTTAATATATTTTTATTGATAGTTATATAACTGGGATAGAACACGTTTCCACCTGCTATATTAACAGAAGGTTTAATCTTTAATTTTAACATACCGCCCTTTTTATCCTTTCCTAGCACTTTCTCTAAAATGGAATCA
>DXEZ01000355.1 GCA_019114715.1 Candidatus Sphingobacterium stercoripullorum
AAAAAAGAAGTTAAATGGCAAATTAATAGTACCTTTGTAGCTTATGCAAATCAAGGATACAGTCTCAGCAAAGAGTCATATTATAATAAAAGGTGCTCGTGTTAACAACCTCAAAAACATAGATGTACAAATTCCAAAAAACAAATTGGTTGTTATTACAGGGCTTTCCGGATCGGGAAAATCTTCTCTAGCATTCGACACCCTTTACGCCGAAGGACAACGAAGGTATGTTGAAAGTTTATCGTCCTATGCACGCCAATTTATGGGCCGCATGGACAAGCCAGAGGTAGATTACATAAAAGGCATTGCACCGGCAATTGCTATAGAGCAAAAAGTCATTAGCAGTAACCCTAGATCAAACGTCGGTACATCCACAGAAATTTACGATTATCTGAAGCTACTATTTGCTAGGATAGGAAAAACCTACTCTCCTATTTCTGGAGACCTAGTCGAGAAAGACACGGTCAGTTCCGTAGTAGACTTCTTGCTCAAATATGAAGATGAGGTCGCTACAATTTTTGCTCCTCTCATCCCGACAAATGATAGAGGGCTAAAAGAAGAGTTAGCCATATTACTTCAAAAAGGGTTTACCCGAGTGCTCTATCAAGATAAGATAGAAAAAATAGAGGCTCTCATAGAAGATCCAGATGTGGCAAACAACCCCGTTCAGGAAAACTCGCTACACCTAGTAATTGATAGGGTTCGAATAGATCAAGAAGAAGAGACAGTGAACCGGATTTCCGACTCCGTTCAAACGGCCTTTTTTGAAGGTGACAACCATGCTCTTGTTGAAATAAATAGTGAAAAGCATTATTTTTCCGACCTCTTTGAAGCCGATGGGATAGTTTTTGAGGAGCCCAGCCCAAATTTCTTCAGTTTCAACAACCCATATGGTGCATGTCAGCAATGTGAGGGCTATGGAAGTATTATAGGCATCGACCCCGATTTAGTAATTCCGGACCGCAGCAAATCTATTTATGACGGCGCTATTGCTCCTTGGCGAGGGGAAAAAATGAGTAAATGGCTCAAGCGCTTTATTCAAGCATCACCCTCCTTTGATTTCCCCATCCATAGAGCCTATATGGATCTTACTCCAGAAGAACAGGAACTCATCTGGACCGGAAACAAATATTTCAAAGGGCTGAATGCATTTTTCAAAGACCTTGAGGAGCAAACCTATAAAATCCAGTATCGTGTTATGCTCTCGAGGTATAGAGGAAAAACACTTTGCCCTAGCTGCAAAGGAACGCGTTTGCGGAAAGATGCGCATTATGTTAAGGTCAACGGCCTATCGATCACTGATATTGTTTTGCTTCCAGCAAACAAAGCTTTGAAATTCTTTAATGAATTAAAATTAGAGCCTACCGAAGCGATCATAGCTTCTAGAATTCTTCAAGAAATTACTAATCGTCTAGGGTTCCTCTGTGATGTCGGTCTTAGCTACTTAACTTTAAACCGCCTAAGCAATAGCTTATCTGGAGGGGAAAGTCAAAGAATTAATTTAGCAACTTCTTTAGGAAGTGCGCTTGTGGGGTCTATATATGTTTTAGATGAGCCTAGTATCGGGTTACACCCGCGAGATACCCAGCGCCTTATTGAAGTCCTAAAATCATTGCGGGACCTGGGGAACACTGTAATCGTCGTCGAGCACGAACAGGAAATGATGGAAGCCGCAGATTACATCTTAGATATAGGCCCAGACGCTGGTATCCACGGTGGACAAGTTGTATTCGCGGGAACCTTTAAGGAGCTCCTGAACGACAAAAAGGGCTATACAGGAAGATACCTTTCCAAGGATCTCAATATTCCGGTACCTGAGACAAGGAGACCCTGGAATGCATTTGTAGAAATAAAAGGCGCTAGAGAAAACAACCTAAAATCCATAGACGTCAAATTCCCACTGCATGTAATGTCTGTGGTAACTGGTGTATCCGGCTCAGGGAAAACTTCTCTTGTTAAGCGCGTGCTATATCCAGCGATCCAAAAGGCAATTGGAGCCTACACCGGAAGAGAGACTGGACTTTTCGACTCTTTAGCAGGAGACATAGACCAAATTGAGCAGGTGGAGATTATAGATCAAAATCCGATTGGTAGGTCCTCAAGGTCCAACCCGGTTACTTACGTAAAAGCTTGGGACGACGTTAGAAGTTTATACGCTTCCTTACCTGCTGCAAAAGCTGGAGGCCTAAAGCCTGCTGCCTTTTCTTTCAACGTAGACGGCGGCCGCTGCGATGTATGTCAAGGCGATGGCCAAGTGAAAGTGGAAATGCAGTTTATGGCAGATATTTTGTTAACTTGTGAGGCTTGTAATGGAAAGCGGTTTAAACAACATGTTTTAGATATTAAGTACAAAGACAAAAATGTCAATGACTTATTAAACATGAGTGTTATTGAGGCCTTAGAGTTTTTTGCCAATCAGCCGAAAATTATGGATAAATTACAGCCATTAGCGGATGTTGGTTTAGACTACGTTAAACTGGGGCAACCCTCGAGTACTTTATCGGGAGGGGAAGCCCAGCGTATCAAATTAGCGTCTTTTTTAATTAAAGGTAATAACAAGAAAAAAACATTATTTATATTTGATGAGCCTACTACAGGACTTCATTTCCATGATATCAAGAAGCTACTCGATGCTTTTAATGCGTTGATTGAACAAGGAAATAGCATTATTGTCATCGAGCACAACATGGAAATAATAAAATCTGCCGACTGGATTATAGATATCGGTCCAGAAGGTGGCGAACTGGGAGGCGAATTAGTATTTACTGGAACACCAGAAGATTTAGCTCTCGATAACAATTCTTATACCGGGAGATTCCTTGAAAGGCACTTATCAGAGTAGCCACAAGGAAGGCCAAACTAAGGAATATACGGTGTTCATTTAATCAAGTCAACGTGTTATCAAAAAAAACAAAATACGCAATAAAAGCACTAATGGTTTTGGGCAGGAACTATGGAAAAGATCCTATTCAAATCGTTAAAATTGCTGAAGAAGAACAAATTCCAAGAAAATTTCTAGAACAAATACTTTTAGAAATGAGGAATGCAGGGATACTATATTCTAAAAAAGGTGCAGGGGGCGGCTACAACTTAAACAAGGCCCCAGAGGACATTTACCTATCGCAGGTGATCCGCTTAATTGAAGGCCCGATAGCCCTACTCCCTTGCGTGAGCTTAAATTTCTACCGCTCTTGTGAGGAATGCACCGAGGAGCATGCATGCGGTATTCGTGATACCTTCATAGATGTGAGAAACGCAATGCTCAATATATTAAATGATACGAGTGTATCCGACCTAATTGAAAAAGAAACAAAGCTATTTAACGACAAGCGAGCCGATCTTTTTG
>DXEZ01000041.1 GCA_019114715.1 Candidatus Sphingobacterium stercoripullorum
AAATATATCATATAAATGTCATTATCATTTACATATTGAAGGAAAACCTTTTGGTCACGGAGATCAAACATTTAAAAAGCTACTAAAGGAAACTGGTTCTCCTCGCCATTGTCAACCACTTCCTTCAATAATGAAAAAATATAAATATAAGTATATATGTAGAGATTGTAAAATTACTTATAAAAGGATGAGAAAAGTCAATATTGAAAAATATAGATGTGGAAGATGTCGTGGAAAGATAACAATGTATGATTAATATTGTTTTTCTTGTTTTTCTGACATTTCCATGGTTCAAGCGGTAGGGGGAATTAAAGTCCATTTGCCTTCTAGAGGATGTTCAAAAAGCACCCAATAAAATAAAATTCACCTTCGTAAAAAGCGGATTTACGTCTGGATTTTATAGTTCAGGAAGAATTTCAGGGATCTTATTAGGATGAATAAATGTTCAGTAAAATTTTGTCTGAAAAAGGGCATACTTCTCCCTTGGTCATAAATAGCTTAAAAAAACTATTTGAACGGAAGATATTAACCGGCTATCGGTAATGATAATTGTTCCACCTGCTGAATTTGTAATGCCTTGATTACTTCCACATGGTTTTCAGGTAAAATCGTGTCTCGCACATGCTGAATCATGCGTTCAATTAACCTGAATAAGTCCCTCATGATGAAAAAGGATTGTACCCTTTCCGTTGTTTTGACGGGCACTTTTTTATGGCGCAAAACAGAGTCCAATTGGTTGGATTCATGCGCAAAGCTTAGTTCTACTTGTTTACGAAAACGAAGCATTTCTTTTTGTAATTCGGAACCCTGTGGTACAGGACCATGGAAGAATGGGTTTTCTTCAAAAGAGAAGCCGAACTGCTTATCACAAGTTGCCTGCAACGGGCATGCCATGCATTTACTTTCATCCCCTCTAAACCAGGATGTGTAGGTATCTTTATCGAAACCATCAAATAGTAGTTTATGCCCTTCGGCACATTCGGGCATTCCCTCTGGGGAACAAGTTTCAGGGATGACCGTATTCTTTTTGATCTCAGTAACTACGGCGACATCGTGCTCTATCAAAGATGCAGCTTGGTCTTCTGCACTGAAGTATCCTAAATCAGCTGCCAAGTAGTCCACTTTCAAATCACCAATTTGGTTCAGTTTTTCAACCAATGGGAGTAAGACATCAATATCCGCCGTGTCTGGCGGCAGGATAATGGATAATAGAACGATAGGGCCGGATGGTGTTTGACACACAATAGAATGCTTACGGTAACCAATAAAAAACTTATTCTGGTTTGCTTTATTTCGCTGTATACCAACTTTTGCATCTGGATCGGAATACGTCTTTTCACAATCGCAAGTTTCTTGATTTTTGCAGTGACAACGTTTCTTTTTATAGCCGTTTACGAGGGCATATACAGGCCTAGAGTCAATACCGGATAGAGCTGGTTGTAAAAAGTTATCCAACTTTAATGCTTGGCGAATGAGATCAAATAAAATCTCATAAAACAATTCTGGTGTCACGTATTTACGAAAGTGACTCAAGCTACTATGAACAGGTACATCCTTAATGTTTGGCGTACCAATGAAATTGCGCCACGCTTGATTTTTTGGCTCTTTTAGCTGCCTGCATAATTCCCGAAAAGAGGAAATTTCCGGCATGGTAAAGTATAAATAATGCATCCGAAAATAGGTCCTTGGATCTGCCGGTGGGCGCCCACCATCTTTATAAAGCGGTTTGATTTTTTCTAAAACGATCGAATCATCCACATGATCGATATAATCTATCAGTTCCACATCGAAGCCGAGTGTGTTATAGTAGTGGAAAGGAATTAGTTCTAATTGTAATTCCATGAAAATGCACCTCGCAAATTGGTATTTTTGGTTGTTTTGTCACTTCCATTTTACCATATTTCGCCAAGGTGCATTTTTATTTTTGTACGAAATTAGGGGCTTTTTGAACACGCTCTATTAGTGAATTTCATAATACGGATTTATAGGCAATCCGATACTATATGTAGTTTCGTTGAACCATTCTTAACTACATACAGTACCGAATCGTCTGATTTTGGTAATTATGAAATTCACTCTTATTATATGAATAAAACTGAGAATTATTTATGAAGGATTTTTGCCTTTAAAACTCCTGAAATGTTATTGATCTTTTCTTAAAATTGTTTTCGCAATTGTTTGATCAAGCGCCTCGAAATCCTCATATGAAATTGTTTCATATAATTCCTTCCTTGTTTGCATATCGTCTAATGCTTCTTCCTGAGTTCCTTCTTGTTTAATTAACTGAAAAACACGCTCATAAGCCTTGGCGGCAACACGTAAAGATGTTACTGGATAAATAACCATGGCAAATCCCATTTTTTCAAATTCTTTTGCTGTCATATATGGTGTTTTGCCAAATTCAGTCATATTGGCAAGCAATGGAACATCGACCTTTTCCGAAAACAAACGAAATTCCTCATCTGTTTCCAGTGCCTCTGGGAAAATTCCGTCTGCTCCTGCATTGACATAGCTTTGAGATCTTTCAATTGCAGCTCCAACACCTTCTACTGCCTTGGCATCTGTTCGAGCAATGACAAGTAATGTTGGGGCAACTTCCTTGATTACTTTGATTTTTTCTACCATTTCTTCTATTGTCACAAGTTGTTTTCCATTTAAATGACCACATTTTTTAGGTAATTGTTGATCCTCAATCTGTACAGCGGCCACATTTGCTTCAACCATTTCTGTCGCGGTTCGAGCAACATTAAGGACCCCACCAAATCCTGTATCAATATCAACAAGTACAGGTAGATTTGTCGCCCGAATGAGATCACGCGCACGTTCAGCAATTTCAGTTGAGGTCACAATGCCCACATCCGGTAATCCTTTGCTTGCTGTATAAGCCCCACCAGATAAATATAATGCTGCAAAACCAGCATTTTTTGCCACAAGCGCAGCCATCGCATCATGTGTCCCTGGCATTTGCAAAATAGATTGTTCATGCATTAATGTTTTAAATTGTTTAGCCAATTCTTCTTGAGATGATGGTTGGTCAATGATCCATGACACGTCAATCACACTCCTTTATTAAATCACGAATAATTCCATAAACGTATGAACACTCATTTGAGCTAAATTTTCTAAATGACATGCTGCCTCTATCTCATTTCTTTGTTTTTCTGAATAGTGTTCAGCGAGATTCGCACTAAATTTTTCAATTATTTTAGGAATGGCTTCTTCTCTCCTGAAACGATGCCCTAAAGGATATTCGATCACTACA
>DXEZ01000042.1 GCA_019114715.1 Candidatus Sphingobacterium stercoripullorum
TTCTGAATTTTTAGTAAGCTATTTTTAAGCTTTTCCGGTTCTATTATATACTTCTAGAGTAAAGTCGTATGCATGCTTTTCATCTTTAGAGTGTTTCACCTGTTCCTCTAGTTCCCAATCTTCTTTGCTAAGAACTGGAAATGTGGTTGTCCCATCCAGTTCTGTGTGGATTCTAGTTAAATAGATTCTATCTGCAATTGGGAGAACTTGTTCGTATATTTTTCCGCCACCTATAAAAAATACAGCACGCTCATCCCTACAATACAGCAAGGCTTCTTCAATGGAGTTGGCAACATCTATATCTGGGTGTTGATAATCGTGCTGCTTGGTGATGATGATATTCCTTCTATTTGGTAGTGGCCTCCCTATGCTTTCAAAGGTTTTTCGCCCCATGATAACACTGTGGTTTAAGGTAACCTCCTTGAAGTACTTTAGCTCCTTTGGCAAGTGCCATAGCATTTTTTCTCCATCGCCAATAACCTGGTTTTCTGTTACAGCTACAATTAATTGAATTTTCGTTGAATGTTGCATGATCTTATACCGCTACTGGTGCTTTAATATGAGGGTGGAAGTTGTAGTTTTCTAATTTAAAATCTTCGTATTTGAAATCAAAAATGTTTTTAATTTCCGGGTTAATCCACATTTTTGGTAAAGGCATGGGATCCCGTGATAACTGCAATTTAGTTTGTTCGAAATGGTTTTTATAAATATGCGTATCACCAAAAGTATGAACAAACTCTGATGCTTCCATATCGCAGACTTGAGCAACCATCATCGTGAGAAGGGCGTAAGAAGCTATATTGAAAGGAACTCCTAGGAACATATCTGCACTCCTTTGGTAAAGTTGACAAGAAAGCTGAGGCTTAAATATGCCTTTTTCAGGCTGAGCTGGAGCTACGTAAAACTGGAAGAAGGCGTGACAAGGAGGAAGTGCCATGTTCTTTATTTCAGCAACATTCCACGCCGATACAATCATTCTTCTTGAGTCTGGCGTAGCCTTCAATTGTTTGATAACTTCAGATATTTGATCTATATGCTGACCATCTGGTGTAGGCCAAGATCTCCATTGAGAGCCGTACACGGGGCCTAAGTTCCCATTTTCATCAGCCCACTCATCCCAGATGCTAACACCGTTTTCTTTTAAGTATTGAATATTCGTGTCACCTTTTAAAAACCAGATTAACTCATGAATAATTGAACGCAGATGTAGTTTTTTTGTAGTAATTACTGGAAATCCCTCTTTTAGGTTGAAGCGTAATTGCGCGCCGAAAATACTTCGCGTTCCAGTTCCAGTACGGTCTGATTTGTCAATTCCAGTTTCGTATACTGTTTCCAATAGATTTAAATACTGCTTCATGGATAACCTCTTAGTTTTTTAAAGTGAGTTGTATACTTTGTTTTAGATAGTTTTCTAAAAAGTACACAGGATTACGGAGCGAAGATAATTAAACTTGTAAAATAAACCCAATATTTGACCATTCTGAAATCAATGTGATTGTAATATTTTCCCTAGTTCTTTCTTAACGCCTTACTTTAGTAGGATAATTTACCCAAATTATAATAAGTAAAATAATAAAAACCCCTGTCCATTGAAGGGTGCTTACAGGTTCTAGCAGGACATAAAATGACATAGCAACTGCCACCGGAAGCTCTGCAGTACTTATTATATTGGATAGTGGTATTCCAGCTTTGGGAATCCCATAGGCAAATAAAAAGGGAGGTAAGACCGTTCCGAAAATAGAAAATAACAATCCAAATGGGAGGATATTTTTAAAAACTTCGACGGAAAAAAGCGTGGTTGGTGTCAGAATTAAAAAAATCAAAACCAAAGCGCCGGTGAGCATGTATGCACTTTTTAAAACCGGAGGATAATCGTTACCAATCCTGCCGCTCACAATAAGAAACAATGCATATGCCGTTGCAGCAATTAAGCCATAACCGACTCCTTTCCAGTTTATGGTACTTATGTCGTTTTCAATAAGCCCGGTAGCTAATAGGGTAGACCCTAATATTAAAACAGCTCCAATTACCTGCTTGATATGGGGCCTGGTTCCGAAAACAAAGCGTTCAATTAAAAGGCCAATCCATAAATACTGCATGAGCATGACAATAGCTAATGAAGCTGGTAACAGTTCAATACATTTATAATAGAAAATACTAACCGATCCGGTACATACACCGCTTAAAATTATTTTCCACTTGGCAGAGCGCATTGGGTGCTTTGAAAAAGATTTGTTAAAGGCTTTATAGCTAATTAAGCTCATTGTCCATAAAAAGAGAACGCCAAGGCCAGCTTGGATTCCTGCAACTTCGGCTAGGGTAAAACCAGCTTCGTATGCTTTTTTAACAAATGTAGATAGAATTCCAAAACTTACAGCCCCAGTAAATACAGCCAGTATGCCTTTAACTCTTTCCATGGAGCAAATAAAAGTAAAATTATTGACAATCACATTTTTTGTAACATTAAATACAATTGCGTTACTTTGTTTAGGAAATTCGAGGATATGAAAACGAAAATTTTAGGGTGGGGATGCTTGTTTTTGGCTTTGACGTTAAGTGGATGCGGGGCTAAACGACATGCAACAGGGCCACTAGTTACTGGAACAAATTATGATGCGCCAAGAACAGATTATTCTTCGATTAATGCCTCTGAAAGTTTTATAGACCGCTATGCCTCGACATTAGAAGTGAACTCTGGTGTGATTAATAATAATGTTGAGCTCTATTATTTCATTGACGATTGGCTGGGTAGCCCTCATCGTTATGGTGGGAATTTGAAATCGGGTATCGATTGTTCTGGTTTTATCCATATTCTATTTTCTAATAT
>DXEZ01000043.1 GCA_019114715.1 Candidatus Sphingobacterium stercoripullorum
AAATTTCGACTGCGGGGTGAGATTTCTTAGGATTGTTATTTCTAGGGAGCTAAAATATTGAGCTAATCGCTATTTACAGTTCTTAAGTGGTGAACTCTAATAAATTTATCGATTTCTTAGGCGCTAAGTGCGTGTTTTCATGCCGGCTAATTATTTCAACGCCGCGCGTCTTTGTATTAGATGGCAGAGCAAAGTAGGTTTTCTTTAGCCACATTTATTATGACAGAAATTTGTAACTTAGACAAACAAATTATTAAAAACATAAGATGCGCATAAAAACAAAATTAATGACCACCGCAATGATTTTATTTTCGAGCACCGTTGCTATGAGTCAGGTTAAAAATCGGGATGAGGTTCCACAAAAGTATAAATGGAACTTAACGGACCTGTACAGTAATGATGAAGCCTGGCAGAGTGAAAAAGAACATATAGAAAATGAGATGAAGGCGATGGAACGCTTTCGTGGGGAGTTAACCAGCTCCGCTGATAAACTACTAGAAGCACTTGAGCTCCATACTTCCCTAATTAAGGAGATGTCAAGGCTCTCTTCTTATGCTTCTATGAACTCTGATCAAGATACCAGGGTAACAAAATACATGGGGATGAAGCAGCAAATGCAGCAGCTGTACTCTCAGTACGGTACCATCACCTCGTTTTTTGAACCAGAGCTATTAACTTTTACAGATGAGAAACTCAATGATTTTTTAAGCCAAGAGCCCAAGCTCAAGGTTTATGAAATCTACTTGAAGGACTTACTAAGAAAGCGTGCTCACCGCGGATCCGAGGAAGTTGAAAAGGTGATTGCCTACTCTTCCTTGATGTCTGGAAATGCAGCGAATATTTTCAATATTTTCTCCAATGCCGAGTTTCCTCACCCAGAAATAACTATTAATGGCGAAAAGGTGAAGCTCAATTCAGCAAACTTTGCTTTTTTTAGGGCAAGTGAGGACAGAGAGATCAGAAGGAAGGTATTTGAAGCCTACTTTGATAAGTTGCAAGAGTTTAGAGGGACTTTCGGTGCACAGCTCTACGGAAACTTGAATGCTGCGCTTTTTTCTACGAAAGCCAGAAACTACAATAGCACTCTAGAAAGAGCCCTTGATGGTGGGAATATACCTACGGATGTTTACCACAACCTAGTTAGTAATGTAAATGACAACTTAGAGACCTTCCACAGGTACTTAAACCTTCGTAAAAGAATGATGGGCGTGGATACGCTACATTATTACGATCTATATGCACCTTTGGTGGAAGCAGTAGATTTGTCCTACACGGTGGATGAGGCAATTGAGCATATTGTGGCTTCCTTAAAACCTTTGGGGGAAGATTACATTAACGTTTCCAATAGGGCGTTTAACGAGCGGTGGATAGATATGTATCCCAATGAAGGAAAGAGATCGGGAGCTTACTCTAACGGTTCTGCCTACGACGTGCACCCGTATATTTTGATGAACTATAACGGGAAGTATAACGATATGTCCACCCTAACTCACGAGCTGGGGCATACCATGCACAGTTATTTAACGAACCAAAAGCAGCATTACGTTAATTCTAACTACTCCATTTTTGTAGCGGAGGTTGCCTCAACGTTTAATGAAGAGCTCCTAAATAACTACATGCTCAATCAGATAAAAGACGACCGCACGAGGCTGGCCATTCTAGGGAATTATTTGGAAGGAGCCAAAGGAACGTTGTTTAGGCAAACTCAGTTTGCGGAATTTGAGTCTATTATTCATGAGAAGGTCGGCAGAGGAGAAGCGCTAACAGGTGAGGATTTTGATGAGATCTATTTTGATCTTACTAAAAAGTACTACGGCCATGATAATGGTGTTTGTATAGTTGATGATTATATACGGACAGAATGGGCTTTTATCCCTCATTTTTATTATAACTTTTACGTGTATCAATATGCCACTTCTTTTACTGCCTCAGCTGCACTTTCTGAGAAAGTACTCAGCGGTGGAGAAGAAGAAACTAAGAGGTATTTAGAATTCCTTTCCTCAGGAAGTTCTAAGTATCCGGTTGATCTGTTAAAAGATGCTGGCGTGGATATGAACACTTCAGAGCCTTTCGATTTAACCATTGCAAAGATTAATGCTGTGATGAAAGAAATGGAGGAGATTCTCGATAGACTTGAGAATTAAAATACCATCCTGGTTTTAACGACTTGGGATAGTTTAATTACCTTTTTGTTATTAGGCGTACTTTAAAAAGTGCGCCTTTTTACATGCTAATGAGAGTGGATTTTTTATTTTTGTGAATTTTGCTTCGAGCTTCCCGCTTCTTATTGAATAACACCATAATATTTGTAAGAAGGCAGTTTTTTTAGTTTTTTCTTTATCATTTTCCGTGCTTTGTGGATTCTAGTTTTTATTGTCCCCAAGGGAATGTCAAATTTTTGGGCGATTTCTTCGTACTTATACCCTTGACAGTGCATAATAAACGGGAGATAATAAATTTTAGGGAGTTGTTTTACTTCTGCCATTACTTCTTCCAATTCGATGTTAGAATAGGCGGTAGGATAGAAGCTTCCTAATGAGGTCCTTTTCATATAGTCACTGATTTCTTTTGAACTTTTATATTTTTTTAGGTTTTTTCTTTTGTGGTATTGATTAATATATGTGTTTTTTAATATCACATATAGCCAACCTCTTAAATTTCTGCATCCATCATAATTATGAAAGTTTGAGAGAGACTTCATCATAGTGTCTTGTACTAAATCTAATGCATCTTGGTGGTTTTTGGTATACAACATTGCTTTTTCAT
>DXEZ01000044.1 GCA_019114715.1 Candidatus Sphingobacterium stercoripullorum
TTAAAGCGGAAACTCCATTTATTGATGTAGACTTATGATGTGGTTTAAGAGTGCCTTTACCGGGTATCATAGAGAAGCGTTGCCTCTCTTTAAACGACTTGAAATTATCAACTGTGAATCGGATTAACATTGTTTTAGTTTTTCACTACAAGTGTAGTGAAAATATCTCGTAATGAGCTGGCTTGCTTTAGTTTTTAAGCGTAAAGCACCTTAAGGTCAAAAGGTTGAGGGTGTCCAGCAACATCTTTCAGGTTAAGTATTATTTTTAGGTTTACTTTTCAGTATCCTTATTTTGGTCTTTATTTTTCTTTTTCCTAGTCCAGAGTTTCCTCCATAGCTCCTGTATGCGGTCAAAATCTTGCCTGTAAACTAAACCTATGGCACTTACATATTCGTCCTGCGGGTTGAGTAGGAAGTTTCGTGTATTGAGCCTATTGTTAGCTCTAAAAAGTAGACTGCCGTCTTTTAAAAGTTTATAAGTAAGCTCTGCATCCGTTGCCACTCTATCGGAAAAGAAAGCTAGGTCCGTCAGTTGGAGGTTTCTTCTATCGGTAATACCTCCACTTAGCACAAGGCGATCGTCGAAGAACCTAAACGATGCGGAGGCGTCGTTAAATGATCGGATGTTGATGTCGAAGAAATCTAGATTTAACGATTGTGCGAGAATGACATTCAGCTGGTTGAAGGCAATCTCCGTACCGGCGGAAATGAGGGTATTGTTCACTTCTCTACCAAACTCAGAAGTCGTTGCTGGGGTAAAGCTTCTGCGTACAATCAAGCTTAATGCCTGTTGGTTCACATTATTCATATCGCTCAAGAACCCTTGCAGCTCGTCTTTAATGTAGGGCTCTTGAGGGAAGTTGAGATCAAAGCTGATGTCCGGTTGAATCAACTTGCCTTTTAAATTCATGTCCGCCTGTGCCAGTACCCGCTCTTCGTTAGAAGACCTTCCTGCAGCATTGTATAAAGGTGCTACAGAGGTCCTTTGTTGGTAAATGGCAGTCAGGTTGATGTTGGCCTCCTCTGGATTCCCCGTCCAGCGAATGGTGCCGCCCTGCTGCAGATCGAAATATTTATTGAAGAAATCCTGCGAGGTGAAGTGGAACTGTCCTTGATTGACAATGTAATCGCCAAACATTTCAAAATCACCGAGGCTGGAGATGAGCATGGATATCTCGCCCTCTCCATTACCTTTTAAGGTACCCAGGTCGGTTTGGATGCTAACTTCGGCATCTTGGTCTAATGATAGCTCCATAGACATCGTCAGTCCATCTAGCGAGCTTCTGGTAGAGTCTGAGTTGTCCTCCTCTTTGCCTACAAAATATATAAACTCATTATCCTCTACAGACATCGAAGTGTTTAGTGGGATGCTTATCGAAGTCCCTGGATCGCTACTGGCATTGATTTGGATGTTCATAGCCGATACTTCCCCTTTAAACTTCATTGTGCCCGAGGCATAGATCTTACCGTGGTATAAGCGGTTGTCCTTCCATTCGGTATTGAGGAATTGGAAGTTTTGCGCTTGGATGTCGATATCTATATAGGGGTCAGTCAGCTTGGATAGGTCAACAATACCTCTGGCGTTAGCGCTACTATTTTTGTGGTCTTCAAACTTAAAATTATCCAGCAGTATGCTGTTATTGTTGATAAAAGCATATTGATTACTTATTTGATACTTAGTTTTTAAGTAGTTGACTAAAAATTGACTTTGTTCTACCTCAAGGTTCCCTTCAAAGATCGGCTTGTTGAGACCGCCACGCACAGTCAGCTTTGCGCTGGCCTCTCCTTCTAAGTCACTAACTAGCTCCTTTAAAAAAGGTTGCAGGATGGTTAGTGGCGCTTTTTGTAAATCTAAAGTTAGCTCCAGCGGGTTTTCTTTATTTTCTAGGTGATAATAGCCGTTTAAAATAAAGCCCTTTTGCTGCTCATTGATGAGCTTGGAAGAGATTTGCGCTCTTTTTGATTCCGATAAAAGGTAGGCCTTAAGGTCCAGCTTGCCTATAGGCTGCTCGTTGTACAATATAGGCGAGGTTGTTAGTTCCGCCTGCAAGAATGGAGAGCCAAAGGCTGAGGAGATATCCAGCTCACCCCTTAAATCCCCTTGGAGGTTAAAACCCAGTGGTGTTGTTATTCCGCTAAGTGAACTTAAGCTGAAGTTTTGGAAGTCCACTTTTAACTTATCACTTGGCTGATTGGAAAGCACGCCAGAGAGGTTAATCAGCTGGTTTTCTTGGCTTAGAATCAGATCCGGAATAATTACCCTGCCTTTTGATATGAGCAGGTCTTGCGTATTGCGTAGCTCCCAGTTTTTATTGTTTAATACAATAGCGCTATTGCTTATGCTGACAATGGCGGGTTGCTTATTTTCGAAAAAAACTTTTCCATCCAAGTTTAGGTAATTTTTGGAGGCGGCTTGGGAAGCAATGATATCGAAGTCTAAAATGTCATTGGCAATGATGGAATTGACAGCTACGTGATTGATATAAGTGCTGTCGGAAAAGCTCAATCTATCAGCTTCTGCCTGTACTTTAAATGCATCCCCATCGGCCAGCTCGCTAACCCGTAGCTCACTCAATTTAATCCCTTTATAGGAGAGCTCTGGGCTGTATAGCTCGAAGGACGCTTGCATGTTGTCCGAGGAGAAGTCTGCTATTAATCGGGTATCATCTGATACTTTTAAATCTTGCTGAATAAATGGTAGTAAAGGGTCTGCTTCTTTAACATATGCCTCTAATTGGAAGTTTTGGTCTCCATAGTGTTGCGTTTCAAAGCCTATGGATGGCGCGTAGTGCATGGCTAGCGCTCGGAAATAAGAAACTATGCTCTGAGGATCTATGGTGCCATATAATGAGACGTCAGCTAAGGGCGAGTTAAAAAGTATAGCTTTCTCGTCCCCTAAGCCAATAAACTCCAGAGAAAGGCCCTGGGTGCTAAGCGTATGGTTAGGAGTTTCAATAGTGAGGGAGTCTCCATAAATATCTCCCGTCAGGCTGCTGAAGTTATTCCCATAAAGATCCCAGTTCAGCGTGCTTCCATGCACCTCAGTTTGCTTGTTTTTAAAAACTCCTAATGTCTGGAGGTTGGCGTAAGTAATATCTGCAGCACCTTGCGAGTGGGCAAGCGCGTTGTTTTCAATCTTAAAAGAGGAGTTTACCTTTAATCGTGCGCTACTATCGCTGACCGAAGCTAAGAGGTCAATACTAGCGTCGTTGATTGATGAGTGGAAATAAATGCTATCAAATCGATGCTTATTGATTACTGATGATAATAGGTACCCTTCGCTCTCTAGTGCTAACTTATCAAATAAAAGACCTGCCCCTTGGAAGTGCAAGTCGGCATTGACTTCCCCTAAGCTCTCTGAGGGAATAAATTCACCCAGCGCGAACTCCTCGAGCATCAGCTGTCCCTGGTAGCTGATGGTATCGATTATATCTATTTTGCTTTCCAGATTTAAGCTTCCCAGCTCTGTATTGCCGGCGATCTTTAGATCAAAGTTGTGGTATTGTCCCAGGTATTCTCCCGAGAAGTCTATAGCTCCTAGGTGATGCAGCTGCTCGGGCAGCGTGAAGGGTTTGTTGTCTAGTATCTTTGAAACAAAATCTTCCACATACTCAGCCTGCGTATTGGCACGTTGGATGCTGGCGGTAAAGAGCGTGTTGTGTATGTCGGGTAGGCCTATTATACTAAGGCTACCTTCAATTGCGCTGTTTTCAGCAAATTCCATTGCTAGGTGCCTTGCCTGCAAGTTGTCTACGGTTCCTTCGGCACTAGCCGTCTGGATATTTGCAAAGAAGTTTATTTTCCATAAATCTGGAGCGAAATAGGCAATATCGCGAGAGTCAATATAGGAATCCTGGATTTCCGTGGTCATGTGTACTTTAGCAATGAAATCACTAAAATCTTTAAAGTCATCGAAATCGAAGCGGAAGTAGTCTTGATAGCGAGAGAGGGGCGTTTCAATCAGTAGCTCATTGAACTCCATGCTGGTGGCGTCCGCATGAAAAGTACTGTTGAAAGTCGTTACGGAAAACCCACTTAGCTCGTCGAATTGCAAGTTTTCTACCTTCCCAGAGTAGGAGTCTTCCTTCAGCTCCAAATTCTTTAGGCTTCCAGATAAATTTCTTAGATGTAAGTTGCTGAAGTCTACTTTATTGGCATGGTGGGTATACCTATCGTTGATCAGGTGGAATTCATTGTCCTGTAGCTGGAGCTCTTCAAGGCGGATCTTGATGGTGTTTTTGGTTTTAGGACCGTCTTGTGAGCCTTCCTGGAAAAAATAGTCTACCAAAAAATCTATGTTACTATTTCCATCTTTATCTAGGTGGTAGAGAAAACGGGCACCTCGGGAATCGATCTTGTTGATTAGTAGCTGCCCGTAGAGCAACCTCTTGAGATCCATCCTAGCTTTTAGCTCCTGTGCTTCTACAATTGTCTGGTCATTGGGGCCTACTATACTGAAGTTCTGGATGAGTATCGAGGAGAAAGGCTTGAAATAGATCTTCTCGATGTTTATCTCGGCATCCAGTTTGTTACTTAGATAGGTGGCCGCTTTTTGAGCGAAAAAAGTCTGAACTCGAGAGAACTGTAAGCTATAGGTCAATATTACCCCTAGGCTGACTAAGCAAACCAATAAAATAGCCGATATTTTTACTATTTTTTTAATAGTTTTGCGTTTTATATTATTTATATGGCAATTATATTAGGCATCGAATCATCTTGCGACGATACTTCCGCTTCCGTTTGTATTAAT
>DXEZ01000045.1 GCA_019114715.1 Candidatus Sphingobacterium stercoripullorum
TAAATCTTTAAAAAAGAGGAAATGACTTTGTCTCTTACGAGTGGGGTAAAATGTGCATATTTAGTTTTTAGGCTTTGGAAGTTTATATTCTGGCTCTTATAGCACAGGCTTTTCATTTGAACGTTATTTTGCTCCTAAGAAATTATAAAAATAATGTGATAATTGAAAAATAAACGAACAAAACGCTAACTTATCATATCTTATAACTAAATTTGCTCGATAGTGACATCGTATTGATGTATATATGTCAGTTTGTTTACGATGTTAGAAGTTGAGAAAAAGAGGAATTATACACTATGCTTAAGTTTTTAGGAAAGTTACTTGGGAGTAAGTCAGACAGAGATATCAAATCTATACAACCCAAAGTTCATAAAATAAATGAAGAGTTTGCTAAACTTTCAACCTTATCACACGATGAGTTGAGAGCAAAGACAACTGAATTTAAAAGTAGGATTTCAGAATATTTATCGGACATCGACCGAGAAATTGATGAGCTTAAAAACCAAGCAGAGCTGCCTGAGACGGATATGGTTCAGAAAACTGAGCTTTATGATAGGGTAGATAGCTTAGTAAAGGAAAGGGACCAGAAGCTGGAGGTTATCCTAGCGGAAATCCTTCCCGAAGCATTTGCAGTAGTAAAAGAAACGGCAAAAAGATTTAGTGAAAATACGGAAATTGAAGTAACAGCTTCTGATTTCGATAGAGAACTTTCTATGACGAAGCCCCACGTTGTTTTAACGGACGATGGGAAAGCAATTTGGAAAAACTCATGGGAAGCAGCAGGTACGACCATCACTTGGAATATGGTGCATTACGATGTGCAATTAATAGGTGGTGTTGTCTTGCACGAAGGTAAGATTGCTGAGATGGCAACTGGAGAAGGTAAAACCTTAGTAGGTACTTTGCCAACTTATCTGAATGCATTAGCGGGACAAACAGTTCATATAGTTACGGTGAATGACTACTTAGCCCGGAGGGACTCTGAGTGGAACGGCCCTATATTCGAATTCCATGGGATGAGTGTTAGCTGTATTGATAAGCACCTACCGAGCTCCCCACAACGGAGGGCCGCTTATGGTTGCGATATCGTTTATGGAACAAACAACGAATTTGGGTTTGACTATTTGCGTGATAATATGACGCAAACTAAGGACTCTATGGTACAAAGGAAGTTGCACTATGCGATTATTGATGAGGTGGATTCAGTCCTTATTGATGACGCTAGAACCCCTTTGATAATCTCTGGTCCTATTCCTAAAGGCGACGAGCATGAGTTTTATGAGTTAAAACCTAGAGTAGAGCGCTTAGTAAATGCGCAGAAATCATATGTTAATAAAGCTTTAAATGATGCGAAAAAAGCATTAGCACAAGGAGATACCGATCCGGAACAAGGCGGTCTTTCTTTATTTAGAGCTTTTAGAGGTCTACCGAAAAATAAAGCGTTAATCAAATTTCTAAGTGAAGGTGCCAATAGGCAGGTCTTACAGAAGGTTGAGAACTTCTATCTTCAAGAGCAACAAAGGCATATGCCTAAAGCCGATGAGGAGTTGTATTTTGTAATTGACGAGAAACACAATCAGGTAGAGTTAACCGATAAGGGGATTGAGTTTATCACCGCGACTGGAGAGGACCCAAACTTCTTTATTTTACCAGACGTAGGAACGGAAATTGCAAATATTGAAAACGATGATATTAGCTTAGAAGAGAAAGCAAGTAAAAAGGATGAGTTACTGCGTGATTATTCCATAAAAGCAGAGCGTATTCACTCCATAAATCAATTGCTAAAGGCTTATACTTTATTCGAAAGAGATGACGAATATATCGTTGATGAGGGTAAGGTGAAAATCGTAGACGAGCAGACGGGAAGGATTATGGATGGTCGTCGTTATTCCGATGGATTACACCAAGCGATTGAAGCTAAGGAGAATGTTAAAGTAGAAGATGCCACTCAAACCTACGCTACTATTACCCTACAGAATTACTTTAGAATGTATCATAAGCTATCAGGTATGACGGGTACTGCGTCAACTGAGGCTGGTGAGTTGTGGGAGATCTACAACTTAGATGTTGTTGAAATTCCTACCAACAAACCGATACAAAGAGACGATAAACACGATTTAATTTATCGTACGGCACGTGAAAAATACAATGCCGTGGCTGCAGAAAT
The DNA here is from genome assembly GCA_019114715.1 of Candidatus Sphingobacterium stercoripullorum. Classification (GTDB taxonomy): domain Bacteria; phylum Bacteroidota; class Bacteroidia; order Sphingobacteriales; family Sphingobacteriaceae; genus Sphingobacterium; species Sphingobacterium stercoripullorum. Next base: position 2,168 of record DXEZ01000045.1, read on the forward strand.
CCAAAAGTTAACCGAGCAAGGTCGCCCGGTTTTAGTGGGTACTACTTCTGTGGAGATTTCTGAGCTTTTAAGCCGCATGTTGAAACTTCGTGGAATTAAACACAATGTTTTAAACGCTAAGCTCCACCAAAAGGAGGCTGATATTGTTGCAGAAGCTGGTAATCCAGGTACGGTAACTATTGCGACGAACATGGCTGGTAGGGGTACAGACATTAAATTAAGCAAAGAGGTAATTGATGCTGGTGGATTAGCCATTATCGGTACAGAAAGGCACGAATCTCGTCGTGTAGATAGGCAGCTAAGAGGGCGTGCAGGACGTCAAGGAGACCCAGGAGCATCGCAGTTCTTTGTATCGCTTGAGGATAGCTTAATGCGCCTTTTCGCTTCCGAGAGAATCTCCAATATCATGGTGAAGATGGGAGTAGAAGAAGGAGAGGTGATGCAACATAGTATGCTGACTAAATCCATTGAAAGAGCACAAAGAAAAGTTGAAGAAAATAACTTTGGTATACGTAAGCGGTTGCTGGAGTACGATGACGTGATGAACTCTCAGCGTACCGTAATTTACTCGAAACGTAAAAATGCGCTCTATGGCGAACGATTGGATGTAGATTTGAATAACACTATTTATGACGTTGTCGATGAGTTGGTGCAACAACATAAACAGGATAATACGTTCGAAGAGTTTCAACTGGATTTGATTAGGCTGTTTGCGATAACTCCACAGATTTCTGAACAAGAGTTTGGGGATACACGCATGAATGATCTTACTGAAGATGTTTTTGAGCAAGTTATTAACACTTACCATACTAAAGCGGCGGCTATAGCATCGCAAACTTACCCAGTTTTACTCAATGTATTTGAAGAGAGAGGGAATGTTATCCAGAACGTTGTTATTCCATTTACAGACGGTACACGCGGACTTCAGGTATCTGTAAACCTTAAAAAGGCTATTGATAACCAAGGGAAGGAAGTATTTCGATCTTTTGAAAAAGGCGTGGTGCTGGCATTAATTGATGATGCTTGGAAAGAACACCTGCGTGAGATGGACGATTTAAAACAATCAGTACAAAACGTTGTTTACGAACAAAAGGATCCAATTGTGGTGTACAAGATGGAAGCATATGAGCTGTTTAGAAGTATGCTTTCCAATATGAATAGGGATATAGTAAGCTTTTTATTTAAAGGAGAGATCCCAGGTGCTCAACAAGAACCTGAAAAAATCCAAGAAGCTCGTGATATTCCAAAACCAGATCCTAAGGTGAGGGCAACGAAAGCAGAAGTAGGTGCGCCTGCAGCTGGAAGTTCCCCTGAACAAAGAGATACGCGTGAGCAGGTTGTTACCCAACCCATCAAGCGTGAAAATCGGGTGGGAAGGAATGATCCTTGTCCTTGTGGTTCGGGATTGAAATACAAGAACTGTCACGGAAAATAATGTAGATATGAAACGATTGAGTTTATTGATTTTATTAAGTTGTGGGTTAAGTGCTTTACAGGCACAGACAAAACAAGTAGATATTCATCAAGACTCGGTAATTTCTATGCTTCAGGAATTTCGTGCTCAGTGGAATTTAAACCCTGAGCCGGAAAAGAAGATCACTTTTAGCTCTAGGCCTGTAGATAAAACAAATGCAACACGCGTGAAAATTCGCGGGTTTAGAGTTCAGATTTTTTCCGGATCTAGTAGAAACGATGCTTATGGCGTTCAGTCTAAGTTTAAATCGCAATACAAGGGATATGAAAGTTATCTCTCTTATGAAGAGCCAAATTATCGAGTCAAAGTAGGCGATTTCAGAAGCAGGGCTGAAGCAAACCGCTTTAGAGAAGTGTTGCGTAATCGCTACAGCAATGTGTTTGTAATTTCTGAAGACGTTTGGGTGTATCAGTAAGAAGCTATGGTAGAGATAATTAAGTCACTTGCTGAGAAATTTGAAGATAAGCTGGTTGCTTTTAGACGCCATTTACACCAGAATCCTGAGCTTTCATTTCAGGAGTATAATACTTCGAAGTTTATTCAAAAAGCGCTTACAGAGCTTGGAGTCCCTTTTCAGGTCATTGGGTCTACCGGTGTGGTAGGGCAAATAGAGGGTTCATTACAACCCACTTCTGAGAGGGTGATTGCTTTAAGGGCTGATATAGACGCTCTGCCGATTCAAGAAATCCCTGGCAGAGCTTATGGATCCAGCAATCAAGGCGTTATGCATGCATGTGGACATGATATGCACACAGCTAGCTTGCTTGGAGCAGCATACATCTTAACCCAACTGAAACAAAGTTTTTCCGGCACTATCAAGTTAGTTTTCCAGCCTGCTGAAGAAAAGATTCCAGGAGGTGCGCAGCTTTTGATTAAAGAAGGTGTTCTTAAAGATCCCCCCGTAGAGACTATGGTTGGCCAGCACGTTCAGCCTAGCTTAGAGGTTGGTAAAATTGGCTTTCGCTCGGGTAAATACATGGCCTCAGTTGATGAACTCTTTTTACGGGTAAGGGGAAAAGGTGGACACGGCGCATTACCCCATCTTGTAGTAGACCCAATTGTTGTGGCCAGTCAAGTAGTCCTTGCATGCCAACAAGTGGTTAGCCGAATGAACGATCCACGAATTCCTTCAGTGTTGTCCTGGGGATATATAAAAGGTGAGGGCGCACATAATGTGATCCCCGATGCGGTTGAATTGTCTGGAACATTCCGAACATTCGATGAGGAGTGGAGAATACAGGCACATCAGAAAATTAAGAGCCTGGTAACAGGTATATGTGAAAGCTTAGGGGCAACATGTGACTTTGAAATAAAGCAAGGTTACCCTTTCCTTTTTAACGATATAGAGCTAACTGGTAAACTGCAGAATTATGCGAAGGCTTACTTTGGTGCAGAAAATGTTGTCGATTTAGATATTTGGACGGCCTCAGAAGATTTTGCTTATTACAGTCATGAGGTGCCTAGTTGCTTTTATAGAATTGGAACAGGCAACAAAGATAAAGGGATAAACTCTCCAGTGCATACTTCCAATTTTGATATTGATGAGAGCTCCCTTAAATTAGGAGCAGGCGCAATAAGCTATTTTGCTTTGATGCAGCTATTAGAACGTTAGACCATGTCCTCACATCATATTGTAAGAGAAGATCAAGAGCCCGCAGTTATTGTTTTAACTCCAGAGCTCCTCCTCCAAGAAAAATACCATCAGCTACTGGAATGGAGCCCCACAATTATTTGTGACTTTAGTGCAGCGCGTGCATTAGATTCTTACGGAATCAAGGTGGATGTTATTGTGGATTCTAACACACACACCTTCCATCAATCCCATATTTCTTTTATTCCGCTAGAATCTACCGTGCTAGAAACAGCCATTGATTTTTTATGGCGGAGTGGGCGAAAGCAAGCTTATGTTTTAAGTGAGGCTATATCGCTGGGTTTAATGAATGAGCTAGCAAACCAAGAGTTAGGTCTAACGATCCTAACTCAGGAGGCCAGGTGGATGCTAATACGCAAAGAATACGCAAAATGGTACAGAGCCTCAGAGCTGCTGGAGGTCCTTTCAAATAGCTCCTATCAGGCATTAGGAGCGGTGGACGCAATTGGCGATAATAGTTTTCAAACCCGACAAGATGGAATTGTTCGCATTATTCCTGAATTAAATACTTGGCTATGGTTGAAAGAAATGTATTAAATATAAGGATGACCCCAGTAAATGATTCGGGGCTAGAGAAAATAAAATATTTGGCTTATAAGATCTGGCCAGAAGTTTATATACCAATAATTGGTGAAAAACAAGTAGAGTTTATGCTCTCTGAACGGTTTAATAAAGCAAGCCTTCAAAAAGCAAGGAAAGCAGGAGAAGAGTTTTATGTGTTGGAAATAGATTCTGTTGCAGTAGGCTTTTTAGGCCTGCGACAGGTGGAGCCTGAGAAAATTAGAATTGAAAAATGGTACCTGACCAAGGAGGTTCGTGGTAAGGGCCTTGGGAAAAGTTCTTTTTTAAAAGTCCGAGAAATTGCAGGAGCGCGGGGAGTGAAAAAAATAGAGCTGAATGTCCATAGGAGTAACCCAGCTTTTCATTTCTACCGCACGCTAGGTTTTCAAGTATCCCAGGAGGTTGATATTCCTTATTTTGAGTTCGTGCTTACCGATTTTGTGATGGAATATAACTTAGACCTAGCCTAAAAAAATAAATAGTATCTTTGTTAAAAATTAAACTTATGAAGGAAATTACAGTACAAGAACTTCAGCAAATGAAGGAGAATAAAGAAGACTTCCAATTGATTGATGTTAGAGAGTCTTTCGAATACGATTTGTCCAACTTAGGTGGTGAGAACATTCCCTTAGCTGGTATCTTATTAGAGGTTGATAAGATCGCAAAGGATAAGCCAGTTATATTACAATGTAGAAGTGGAAAGCGTAGTGCGCAGGCCATGATGCTATTGCAGCAAGAGGGCTTTGATAATTTATCAAATCTTAAAGGAGGCATTGTTGCTTGGCAAAAAGAAATTGATCCTTCAATGGAGGTTTATTAATAGAATTGCAGACTTTGATATAAGGACCTGAAAATGGCTAAAAATGTAATATTTAATGTTCTGATTAATGTTGCCATTGTATTTTTAATACTCATGGGTGCAACAGCTTATAAGTCAGGAAATGCGTTGGTGTTAGGTGCATGTATAGCCTTTCTCGTGCTTTTAATCTATTTGAAAGTTGTTTTAGTTAAACATGTTCGTAGAAACTACATGAATAAAGCTAATCCTCCGAATGTACGAAAGGGGCAACCCTCAAAAAGGACAAAACGAAAAAAATAAAATAGATCAAATTCTTTAATAAATTTACACCACTTATCTCTTCTCGGGTAGGTGGTCTTTTTTTGCCAGTAATTGTAGGTTATTCTCCGGGGATGGGATGGTATTAGCTGAAGAGTCATAAAAAGAGGCAAATGATTGATTACCATTTGCCTCAAGCGTATATTACTTAGTCACTACAATGGATATTGCAGTGTTTTTTTCAATTATAAGCCTACTTCTTCTTTGTATTGATCTGCCGTAAGCAAGCCTTCAGCATCCGATGGGTTTGCAAGCTTAATGCGAATTAACCAACCTTTCCCATATGGGTCTTCATTTACTAATTCCGGAGCGCTGTCAATTTCAGGGTTTACCTCTAGGATATTACCCGTAATTGGCATAAATAAATCCGAAACTGTTTTCACTGCTTCAATAGTACCGAAAACATTATCAACCTCAACATCTTCCCCTTCAGTATCTATATCAACAAAGACGATATCTCCTAGTTCACTTTGTGCAAAATCAGTAATACCAATTACAGCCTCATCACCTTCAACACGAACCCATTCATGTTCTTTGGTGTACTTTAACTCAGATGGAAAATTCATATTTTTTCTTTTTATATAAAATAATACCTGTTTGCCAAAAATACAAAAATTAAAGGAAAGGAACTCAACTAGAATTGATAATTTTGTATTTTTAGCCTATGCAAAACCCAATTTCAAGTCTATACGATATAAGTCTCAAGGAAAAAAGAATGATTCTCGGTTTAATGTCTGGAACCTCGCTCGATGGTTTAGATTTGGCTCTATGCGAAGTGACAGGCTATGGCTTCCACTCTAAGCTTAAGCTGCTGAAGTTTCATAGTCAGCCATACGATCCCGTTTATTCCCAAATGATAAAAGAAGTATTCGCAAAAAGAACAATCGATTTACAGCGTTTAACGGGGCTAAATGCTTGGGTTGCTAACTACCATGCTGGAATCATCAACGATACGCTGAGGTCCTGGGGGATATCAAGAGGTTCTATAGACTTGATTGCCAGTCATGGGCAAACGGTCTACCACGCACCGCAGCGATTAACACAGGATTATGACATGCCTAATGCGTCTTTGCAGATTGGTGACGGTGACCATATTGCACAAAAAACGGGCATTATTACAATAAGTGACTTCAGGCAGAAGCACCTAGCAGCAAAAGGTGAAGGGGCTCCGCTAGTAACATACGGTGATTGCTTGTTGTTTCGGGATGATAAGCGGGATAGGGTACTACTCAATATTGGTGGTATTTCGAATTTCACCTATCTGCCTAGAATTAATAGTTCTTCTGATGAGGTGGTTTTTGGTAGCGATTTGGGCCCGGGGAACACCTTGTTAAATCAATACATGCAAAAAGTTTACGGCTTGCCCATGGACGAGGGTGCTCAGCTTGCAAGTCAAGGTAAGGTGCTGGAAGACCTTTTATCTGAGCTCTTAAGGGTTCCATTCTTGCAAGAACCTTTTCCTAAGACTACTGGGCCTGAGCTGTTCTCCATTTCCCTATTGGACTCCTATTTAAAGAAGGTCAAGTCTGTTAATCACCACGATGTATTAGCGACCCTTTCGGCATTTACAGCCCAAAGTATCAGAAATGGTTTAGAAGAAGTGATAGCTGATCCAGATCATTGCGATTTGTATGTTAGCGGAGGAGGGGTTCATAACCCTTTAATAATGACTCTTTTGTCTGAGAGGTGGTGCGTTTCTGTGCGGCCTATTGATGACCTGGGAATATCAGCAGATGCAAAGGAAGCATGCTTGTTCGCTGTGTTAGCTAATGAGCTCTTTGCTCCACAAGTAACCAAATATCAAATATTGGACTCGCCGTCGGTTAGGATGGGTAAAATATCCCTCCCCTACTAGGAAATCGCTCGTTCTAGAAAGACTTTAAAAGGATAGACCTCGGCAACCTTTTGCTTGATATAGGCCAGAGCACTTCCATCGTGAAAAAGATTGTCGTCAATTTTGAATGATACCAGATAGCTTTTTAGTTTAATTAAATCAATGTGGGGATGGTCTGGATCGTATCCTTTGGGTGCTCTTTTTAAGCTGTCTTCTCTCTCTAGATCCTTTTTTGTCAATTGTGCATCTTCGAGTACGGTTAAGAATTCATCCGTGTTGTAGTCAATTTCTTGACGTATAGCGTGCAAGTGATTCTTTTCTGGTCGCCAATAGCCAATTCCAAAAAAATTGTTGCCGGGCTCGATATGGAGATAATATTCTGGACCTTGAAGCTTCCGAGGATTCTTAGAGATGCCAGCAGCAAACCACGTTTTGTAGGGAGCTTTATTTTTAGAAAAACGGACATCTCTATATATTCTAAACAGGCACTTTTTACCTTCTAAAAACGGAGGTATATTTAAGTCGATGACTGCAATTTCTTGAATTAAGCTGGTAATGAAATTAATCATATCTAATCGAGCGGAGTCGTACCTATCTTTGTTCTCGGCAAACCAATCTCTGTTGTTGTTTTGCTTGATACCTTTTAAAAACAAAAAGGTCTCCTGGTCTATTGTTTTCATATCCAAAAGATTAATACGAGGTTTATTAAGGGTGCAGAAAATAATAACCCATCGAAACGGTCTAATACGCCACCATGTCCTGGGAGCAGATGGCCTGAATCTTTAACTCCTGCTTTTCTTTTTAATAAGGACTCAAAAAGATCTCCTAAAGTTCCCGTTGAGCTGATTATAACGGCTGATAGCAACCAAAAGATCAGGTCTACCTGTTGTGTAAAATGATGGTATATAGCGGCAGCTATTACACTGGTGATGACACCACCAAAGAAGCCTTCCCATGTCTTGTTGGGCGACAGCCGCTCAAATAGCTTTTTCTTACCGAAGGATTTACCAAATAGGTAGGCCCCAGTATCACTTGCCCAAAGTAGAATTATAAATCCTAAAGGGATGCTGTATGAATAGCTTTCTGACTGAAAACCTAGATTGATAAAGAGTAAGAAGGGGAGTACACTATAAATAGGTGCGAAAACAGTGATGTTAAGCCGAACAAGTGCTCTAGTGCTGCGATCAAATAGTGTATAAATGAATGTAAATAGGATAAAAGGAATAGATAAAGCTATTGTGGCGGCACTATAACCTAGTCCTGAGATAAGTAGGTTGATTATTATAAAAGAAAATCCGATTAAATAACCCGCTGGTTTGTAGGCGTTTATTTCCATCGTATCGCTAAGTTCGAAAAACTCTTTTAAAGCAAGCAGGCTTATTGCGGAGAAAATAGCTAAAAACATCCAGCCATTCCACAGGATGGTCGCCAGTAATACCAGTACGAAAAAAAAACCTGTAATGGCTCTAGTCTTCATCTGTGAGGTCCTCTTGCTTGTTTAAAATAGCTCTTGCTGATTCTTCATCCTCGTCAGAAACGTACAGTTCAATCTTCCCAAATAAATAGGAGGAGTCCTGTTTGTTTAAAATTACTGCTGGAATATTATTCTCCTCAAGCAAGTGTTTGCTTAATTCTGCTTGGAAGTTTTTATTATACTCTTTGATTTTTTTCCAGTTTTTCTCCATGGTATTGCTGTTTTGTGTAAATCATAAACCCTATTGTAAAGCTAGCGATTAGGCTGATAATATAAAAATATAAAGGGAGGCTTGAGGGCTCTTGTAGTTCTTGAAAGGTTTTCCCTTGTTGCGTATAATAAAAGGACAAACTCACCACAAAGAAGTTGTTTAGAAAGTGAGCGAATATGGGAATAGAGATGTTTCTACTCCAGACGAATAAATAACCAAAAACGGCACCCAAAAGTAAGCGAGGGAAAAAACCGTAAAATTGAAAGTGGATAGCACTAAAAATTACGGCGCTGACCCAAATAGCTACATGGTAATTTTTGAACCAACGATTTAAAATTGACTGTAGCCCCGCTCTGAAAAACAATTCCTCACAAATGGCAGGTAGTGCAGCTAAAACAATTACATTGCCTAGGTATGTGCCCCAACCTTTATTCATAACGAGCTTTTCTGTTAAACGATTGGCTTGGTCCTCGCTTTCGCGCATCCACGACTCCACTGCTTTTAGTGAATCAGGGAGTTCCATGGTCGCATTCCAGTTTCCAATGAGGTCCATTACGGGGGAGAGTGCAATGAGGAAACCTAGGGTCAATAAAAAGAGACTAGAGTCTGTCTTCTGAGTCGGGAAGTATTTCATTCCCTTTTCTTTGAGTTGTAACCACGCTACCGGGAAGAAGAAAGTCCCTATTGTATTGATCGCTAGCATGGTGCGAACGGCTAGTGGGTTGCTCTCTAAAAGAGCTTCTATGCTTTGATTGGGATAAGCGTAAGTCAGTGCTCCAAGAGCAATAAGCTGTACAGCGATCCCAAACACCAAGGTATAAACCAGTAATCTTATTAGGGAGCGAGAGGGAGGATAATGATTCATAAAATACTACTCGGTAGCCTGTTTAATAGCCCCAATAAAATGTTCCTCTGCTTGTGCACCTGAAAAAGCAACTCTTTCATTAAAGATAAAGAAGGGAACTCCTGTAACACCTAAGTTTCGGGCTTCCATAATATCTTGATTTACTTCATAGAGGTACTTTTCTGAGCTTAAGATATCCTTCGCTTCAATTGGGTCTAACTTGCAGGACTCTACAAGTTGGATCAGCACATTGTGATCTTCTATTAATAAGCCTTGCTCGAAGTGTGCTTGGAATAAAAGGTCCAGCAACTTTTCTGAGGTGTTTTTGGTTTGTGCCCATTGCAATAATCTATGTGCATCGAGAGTGTTGCTTGGTAAGTTTTTATCGAGGTTGATCAAGACTCCTGCCTGTTGCCCCATTTCTTTTAGTTGTTGAAACATGGCCTCAATGCGATCCTTGGGGATTTGTTTGTTATTTTCCAAATAACTCAGGGCTGTATCGCCCGCTTGGTAATGGTAGCTGGGATCAAGCTGATAACTTTTATAAACGATTTCAAAGCCTTCTGGAAAAGAAGGCTCTAAATCTTTTAGTACTTTTTCTAATCTTTTTTTGCCAATGTAGCAAAATGGACATGCGATATCGGAGAATATTTCTATTTTCATATTCGGGTAAGCTTAATTAATCATTTTAACAGTAAAGCGCGGTGGTTTATACATTCCTTCTTTAAAGGATGACAACTGTCCTATTTTAGAGCTGCTCTATATCGCTTTATAGTTTCTTCTAACCCTAAGTACAAGGCGTCTGATATGAGCGCATGACCGATGCTCACCTCTAGTAACTCAGGAATATTTTGGTTGAAAAATGCTAGATTGTGTAAGTCTAAATCGTGCCCTGCATTCAGGCCGATGCCTAACTCTCTCGCTTTAACTGCAGCGTTAAAATAGGGCTTAATGACGGATTCTTTATTTTGATGGAAACCTACAGCATACTCTTCCGTATAAAGCTCCACTCGATCTGCTCCAGCTTTTGCTGCTCCTTCCACCATTTTTTCATCCGGGTCAACAAATATGGAAACCCGTATGCCTTCTTTTTGGAACACCTCACACATTTCTTTCAAGTACTCCCAATGCGTCACGGTATCCCAACCGTGATTGGATGTAATTTGTCCAGGATTATCTGGCACTAGGGTTACTTGTGCTGGTTTTGCTTTTAATACTAATTCAACAAATCGAGGCTCTTGACAGTTCCCCTCTATATTTAGTTCTGTTTCTATATTCGCCTTTAAATCGTATACGTCTTGGTATCGAATGTGTCTCTCATCGGGCCTTGGGTGCACAGTGATCCCTTGTGCTCCAAATCTTTCACAAGCAAGAGCTGCAGAAAGCAAATTAGGCACGTTTCCACCTCTTGAGTTGCGAAGCGTGGCAATTTTGTTGATATTTACAGAAAGTCTAGTCATTTTATCTAGCATATTTAAATAGTAAAGCAAAAATAACAATGTAATGGGATTTTTTCTAAATTGCAAAAGATTATAATTTATG
>DXEZ01000046.1 GCA_019114715.1 Candidatus Sphingobacterium stercoripullorum
GACGTGCTGCCTTCCGCCGAAGGGATCTACAATGAGGCTATAGATAACATCGTTAAAACTACTATAGAGGATGCAGTAACTGGACTTAGGCAAGTTCCTGTGAGCGGCGGAGGATGGGACTGGGGAGACCTGAGGAACATCAACTTCTTCCTTGAAAACAGTACACATCATTTAAGTGAAGAGGTTGCAGCTCCTTACAACGCTGTAGCACGCTTTTTTCGGGCATACTTCTACTTCAATAAGGTCAAGCGATTTGGCGATGTCCCTTGGTATGAAAAGGCCATTAGTCCCGAGGAGGAGGAGCTGCTGAAAAAGGCGCGCGACTCTAGGGATATGATCGTTGAAAAGATCATCGAAGATTTAGACTACGCCATTGAAAATTTGAGCACTAGCAAATCCGATGAAAAAATTACCAAGTGGACGGCTCTAGCCCTAAAATCCCGGGTTACCCTATACGAGGGTACCCATAAGAAGTACCACCAAAGTGCAGAAAGCAATCAGTGGCAATCCCTGCTGGAGCAGGCAGCTGCTGCCGCCCAGGAAATTATCGATGGCGGGCAATACCAAATCTACCAAGGGCAAGGGGTAGATTCCTACGGCGAGCTATTTAGATCGGTAACCAGCATCAATGAAGAGATCATCCTAGCTAGGAAGTTCTCCGATGCGCTACAAATATGGCACAACGTGAACTACTACACCATAACGGCCTCATACGGAAAACCGGGATTAGAGAAGAGCCTAGTAGACTCCTATTTGATGGACGATGGCAGTAGATTTACCGATATCCAAGGGCACGATAAGTTCACCTTTTACCAGGAAGTACAAAACCGCGATCCTAGGCTCTCACAAACGATACGAACTCCAGGGTACACCCGCATTGGGGGTGCCTCTGCTTTACCGCCCAACTTTGGTAACAGCGTAACGGGCTATCAATTGATTAAGTTCGTGGGCGACATGAGGTACGATAACTACAACCGCTCGGAGAACGATATGCCCATCTTCCGCTATGCTGAGGTGCTGCTGAATTATGCAGAGGCTAAAGCTGAGCTAGGAACCATCACCCAGCAGGACCTCGATCAGTCTATCAATTTATTAAGAGACCGCGTGGAGATGCCGCACCTCTCGTTAAATGAGGCTAATGCCAGCCCCGATGCAGTTTTACAAAAAGATTACAGCAATGTCTCCGGGTCCAACCTGGGGGTTATTTTAGAAATCCGCAGGGAAAGAAGGATCGAGCTAGTGATGGAATCCTTCAGGTGGGACGATATCATCCGCTGGAAGGCTGGAAATATACTTACTAGGCAGTTCAAAGGCATGTACTTCCCTTCGGTTGGTAAGTACGACTTAGATGGCGATGGTAAAGACGACCTTTGGATTTATGAAGGCGATAAACCCGCTGCTTCGGGAATACAGCTCTTAAAGCTGGGCTCGGAAATCATCTTAGAGAACGGCAACTCTGGAAATGTGATCATCAACCCGCATATTCAAAAGAACTTCGATGAGTCTAAAGATTACCTATACCCTCTCCCCATTCAAGAGCTCCAGCTCAATACCAATTTAGAGCAAAATCCAAATTGGAAATAATTCCCTCAACTCTCTAGCAGAACCCTGCTAGAGAGTTTTTCTAACATCCCAAAATACAGCTTCATAAGCTTCTAAATTGCATGCAGAACAGCATGTTTTTTATTTTTTTTGTATTAGGCGTTGGCTTACCCCCACATACTTCAGCGGGTAAAGAATGCGCTTATCTATTGCAAAGGAAGAGTCATGCGATGACTTCTCAAAAATCTGCTAGCCGATAATTCCCGATAGCCTTAGCTTTTTAACATTAATTCTTCGTACATTTAATTGCAAACGTTTATCATACACCTACAGCCAAATAAGATGACGCTAGATCGCATGCTCGATGACATATATGCGCTTCCTCATGCCTCCAAGGAGGGGCTCCTAGAGAGCATAGTCGAGGTAAACTATAAAAAAGGACATCTATTAATCCGCGCAGAGCAGGTAGAAAGAAATATTTACTTTATGAAGCAAGGGATTGCTCGCGTTTACACCAACACGGCGGAGCATGAAATCACCATCTTATTTTACAAAGAGGGCGACACCATCATCTCCTTAAAAAGCTACATCTTAAACCAAAGGGGCTACGAAGATATTGAGCTGCTAGAGGACTCTACCTTGTTCAAGTTAAATGCCTCAAAGCTCCAGGAGCTCCTACAAGAAGACATCCACATTGCTAATTGGGCGCGAAGATTCGCGGAGCTCGAGCTCATCAAAACAGAAGAGCGGCTCATAGCAAGGCAGTTTAAAACGGCCAAAGAGCGCTACCAAGACCTACTGGAAAGCTACCCCGAACTTCTTAGGCGGGTGCAGCTAGGCCATATCGCCTCCTACCTGGGTATAACACAAGTTAGCCTCAGCCGAATACGCGCCGATAGAAATTAATTTTTTAACATTTGTAAAAAGAATTCACCCTCCCAATTCAGACCTTTGATACCAAAGTAAAAAATATGAATTGGATTATTTTAATTATCGCGGGGTTATTCGAGGTTGGATTTACCCTATGCTTAGGGAAAGCAAAACATGCAACGGGAAATGCCATGTACCTTTGGTATTTCGGATTCCTAGTTACTATCACCGTAAGTATGCTACTACTGATAAAAGCTACCCAGAGCCTACCCATAGGGACGGCTTATGCTGTATGGACGGGCATAGGTGCTGTGGGCACGGTTTTAATGGGGATACTACTCTTTAAAGAACCTGTCACCTTTTTACGATTACTCTTTATAGTCACCTTGGTAGGATCTATAGTTGGCTTAAAGGCGGTCTCGAGTTAAAGGCAATAAAAAATGCCCTATATGAGGGCATTTTTTATTTTGTATTTCTAAACTAGGGAAGCTACTCCTTAGTTATGTTCATCTTTCATAATGGCAAAAACCACTTTAAATCCTAAGATTGCTCCTATTACTAACAGAATGTTTGCCACCAATGAAAACGTAAATTGCTGCTCATAAAGTGAGCTTACTACGTCTGGTAAAAACCTTAAAAATGTACCAGCGACTCCAATAATGATGGCTAAGGTCAACGTTACATAATGTGACGATTTATTTGCGTTATTATCTATAGTACGAGGACCTCTAGTTCTTGTCATTTGTTCCATTGTCAAAACAACTTAATAATTATTCGTTAAAAATAAATATACTTCTAGCACAAATGTATAAACAAATTACCATTCAAACAAGAAAGAGCAAAAAGAACAGTTATTTAGAATCAATATTTATTCAACTGGCAGAAACTTGCCTATCCTAACAATCAAATTCTCAGCAATACAGAAAACTCCCAAAATAAATCTTATTTTTGAAGATATTAGCTAAATCATGA
>DXEZ01000047.1 GCA_019114715.1 Candidatus Sphingobacterium stercoripullorum
TCTCTAAAATGAGGGAATTATGCAACAGGTCGCCAATTAATAATTAAATTTATTCTTCTTCTAACTTAAATTTCGCAAGGTTCATTCCAAATGAAAGACCTTTTGATTTTACTAGTTCCTGAATTTCCGCAAGAGATTTCTTACCGAAGTTCCTGAACTTTAACATATCAGCAACATCATAAGTAACCAAGTCTCCTAGGGTACGAATGTCAGCTGCTTTTAAGCAGTTTAACGCACGAACTGATAAATCAAGATCAACCAGTTCAGTTTTAAGTACTTTACGCATATGAAGAATTTCTTCATCAACAACGTTAGTTTCTTCTTGCGCTTGTGATTCTAGTAATAGATTCTCATCAGAGAATAACATGAAGTGCTGAATCAAAATTTTAGCACCTTCTGTCAAAGCATCCTCAGGATGAATAGAACCGTCTGTAGTAATATCAAGAATTAACTTTTCATAGTCAGTCTTTTGCTCTACACGATAGTTCTCAACTTTATATTTTACATTCTTAATAGGTGTAAATATAGAGTCTATAGCAATAACACCAACAGGTGCATCTGAAACCTTGTTCTCTTCAGCATTAACATAGCCACGACCTTTACCCACAGAAACCTCAATTTCTAAGGTAACAGATTTGTCCATGTTGCAGATAACCATCTCTGGATTAAGTACAGTAAAGTTATTGGAAAACTTAGTAATATCGCCAGCCAGAAATTGCTCTTGCCCAGTGATTACGATAAAAATCTTCTCGTTATCACCTTGTTCCCCAGTTTTTTTAAAACGTACCTGTTTAAGATTTAATATAATTTCAGTAACGTCTTCAACTACACCTTTAATTGTTGAGAACTCGTGTGATACACTCGAGATCCTCACATTAGTAATGGCATAGCCTTCAAGGGATGATAATAATATCCGGCGTAAAGCATTACCAATTGTTACTCCAAAACCCGGTTCTAATGGACGAAATTCAAAAGTACCATCAAAATCCGTAGATTTTTGCATGATTACTTTATCGGGTCTCTGAAATGCTAAAATTGCCATTTATATATATTTAAAAGTTATAAGATTTCGAATAAAAGAAAAAACAGAAACGGAGTAGCTTAACACTCCATTTCTGAAAGTTTTCAATATATTATTTAGAGTACAACTCAACAATTAAGTTTTCTCTAATGTTTTCAGGAATTTCTTCTCTTTCAGGGAAGTTTATGAATTTTCCTGTTAACGAAGCTGCATCCCACTCAAGCCATCCGTATCGATTAATTTTTCTGGCCTCTACTGAGTTTGTAATAACTTCAAGTGATTTGGAGCGTTCGCGAACAGAAATCTCGTCACCAGCCTTTAGGCTGTATGAAGGAATGTTCAACACTTCACCATTTACTAAAATATGTTTGTGTGAAACAAGTTGTCTTGCTGCAGCACGTGTAGGAGCAATACCTAAACGGTATACTGTATTATCTAAACGAGATTCTAATAATTTTAAGAAGTTCTCACCAGTAATACCATCTTTAGAAGAAGCTTTCTTAAAGATATTAAAGAACTGACGCTCTAAAATACCGTAAGTATATTTAACTTTTTGCTTCTCTAATAACTGAATTCCGTATTCAGACTGCTTTCCGCGTCTTCTGGAATTACCATGTTGCCCTGGAGGATAGCTTTTTTTATCTAAAACTTTATCAGGGCCAAAAATAGGTTCTCTAAACCTTCTTGCAATTTTGGACTTAGGTCCTAAGTATCTTGCCATAATTTCTTCTTCAAGTATCTATCAGACTGAATCTGATGAATCTTAGCTCAAAAATTTAAAAAATTAAACTCTTCTCCTTTTTGGAGGACGACAACCGTTATGTGGTAGTGGGGTTACATCTTTGATAGAGGTAACATCAATCCCAGAAGATTGGATGCTACGGATTGCGGACTCACGTCCTGATCCTGGACCACTAACAAAAACCTCAACCTTACGTAATCCCAAGTCATGTGCAACTTTTGCACAATCCATAGCAGCTTGAGAGGCTGCATAAGGAGTACTCTTTTTAGAACCTCTAAAACCCATTTTACCAGAACTAGACCATGAAATGGTTTGTCCTTGATTATTGGTAAAGGTAATGATTACGTTGTTGAATGAAGCTGTAACATGTGCTTGACCTACTGGCTCAACAACCACTTTCCGCTTACGGTGAACTTTATTACTCTTAGCCATTATTTATTAATATTATTTAGTCGCTTTCTTTTTATTTGCAACAGTTTTACGCTTACCTTTACGTGTACGAGAGTTATTTTTAGTTCTCTGCCCGCGAAGAGGTAATCCTCTTCTGTGACGAAGTCCTCTATAACAACCAATATCCATTAATCGTTTAATATTGAGTTGAACTTCTGAACGAAGTGCACCTTCAACTTTAACTTCTTCGTTAATGATTGTACGAATTTTGGTTAATTGATCATCGTCCCAATCTTGAACCTTAACATTGTGATCAATGCCAGCTTTGTCCAAAATGTAGGCAGCAGTTGAATGACCTATTCCGAAGATGTAGGTCAGACCAATTATACCTCGTTTGTTCTTAGGTAAGTCTATACCAGCTATACGTGCCATAAATTAATCGATACGTGTTTATAATAAAACCAAATTAACCCTGACGTTGTTTAAACTTCGGGTTTTTCTTATTAATGATGTAAATTTTTCCTTTGCGTCGAACGATTTTACAGTCGGCGCTACGTTTTTTTATTGATGCTCTTACTTTCATGGTACTAAATGTTCTAATATTCCAGTCAAAAAGAAGCCCTATTTATACCTATAGGTTATCCGCCCTTTAGTTAAGTCATAAGGAGAAATTTCCAACTTCACTTTATCCCCAGGCAGAATACGAATGTAGTGCATACGCATTTTACCAGAAATATGAGCAATTACTTCATGCCCGTTCTCTAGCTCTACTCTAAACATTGCGTTTGATAAAGCTTCAATTATAACTCCATCTTGTTCTATTGCGGACTGCTTCGCCATATATAACCTTTCTTTTAAAATTTTATTCTATGCCCTATATTAGGAGTGCAAAGATAAGAATTTATTTTAACAAAACAACCCTCTTTCTTTCAAAACTTCTTCAATATCAACAAAATCCAACAGCACATCGGGTTGTCCTTTTGCTACCGATACCATTTTTTCGTAATGTGCGGAGTATTTACCATCTCTGGTTTTCACAGTCCAACCATCACTCAAAAAATCAACACCAGCAGTACCTGCGTTGATCATAGGCTCTATACATAAAACCATACCAGATTGTAACTTAACCCCATTTCCACGTCTACCGTAATTTGGCACTTCAGGACCTTCATGTAAGTCTAAACCAACTCCATGCCCTACAAGTTCTTTTACAATACCGTAACCATAAGGTGTCACATAATCTTGAACAGCAGCGGAAATATCGCCTATCCTATTTCCTTGAGTAGCTTTTTCAACGCCCTTATCTAAAGCGTCTTTTGTAACAGATAAAAGTTGCTGTACATCCGCATCAATTTCTCCTACGGGAAAAGAATATGCAGAATCACTAATGTAACCATTGAGGTTAACACCACCATCTACTGAGATTACATCTCCTTCTTGAAGTACATAGTCCCCAGGAATACCGTGAACTACTTCATCATTTACAGAAATACACAATGCGTTTGGAAATCCTTGGTAATTCAAAAACGCAGGAGTTCCTTTATGATCTGCAATATATTCTTGAGCTAATGTATCCAAGGATAGTGTAGTGATTCCAGGACGAATTACTTTAGCAATCTCAACTAAAAGATTAGAGAGTACTTTAGCAGAAGCTCTAATACCCTCTATTTGTTCCGTAGTTTTTAAAACAACTCTACTCATTGCTATTAGATCGAAGATTGATCAAGTCCAGAAACAGAAGCTGCTCTTCCCTTAATTCTACCAGTCTTCATAAGACCGTCGTAATGGCGCATTAATAAATGACTCTCGATTTGTTGTAGAGTATCTAAAACAACACCAACTAAAATTAATAAGGAGGTCCCTCCATAGAAGTGTGCAAATTGATTGTTCACTCCAAATAGACTAGCTATGGCAGGAAGTATTGCTATAACAGCAACGAATACTGCTCCCGGAAAAGTAATGCGTGAAACAACATTATCAATAAATAATGTAGTGTCGCTCCCCGGTTTAATTCCAGGAATAAACCCACCATTTTTCTTCATGTCTTCTGACATTTGTTGAGGGTTAACCATAATAGCCGTATAAAAAAACGTAAATGCTATAATTAAAATAGCAAAGGTTATATTATACGGTAATGAGGTATAGTTGCTCAACGAAGCTAAAAAATTAGATTGTAGATCTGGGAAGAACTGCATCAATGACATTGGCAAGAACATGATGGCTTGCGCAAAGATGATAGGCATAACCCCAGCCGCATTCACTTTTAAAGGAATGTACTGACGTACCCCTCCTACTTGACGATTTCCAACAATCTTTTTAGCATACTGCACGGGTACTTTACGTATACCTTGTACCACTAGAATAGTGAATATAACCACAAAGAATAAAGCTACAAACTCCAATAGAAGTGGAATTGGTCCACCTCCACTAATACTCATTCTTGAGGCCCACTCAGCAGATAAACCACTAGGTAATTGCGCAATAATACCCACCATAATAATAAGTGAAATACCATTACCTATACCTTTATCCGTGATTTTTTCACCAAGCCACATCACAAACATAGTACCAGCAGCCAATACAATTGCCGCTAATACTGTAAACATAGGCTCACTAATGGTTTTTGCTGGAGCATCAATTTGAGTTCTAACATATGCAAATGCCTGAACTAAAGTGATACCTAGAGTTAGGTAACGAGTAATTTGATTCATTTTTTGACGACCCGACTCTCCTTCTTTCTGCATCTTTTGAATAGAAGGCACTGCAATACCTAATAACTGCATCACAATAGAAGCAGAAATATAAGGCATCACACCGAGCGCAAAAATTGCCGCGCGGGAAAATGACCCGCCGGCAAACATATTAATTAAATCTAAAATATCGTTCCCGCCTTCACCTCTACTTGAAACTAACGCTTCAGGGTTAACTCCGGGCAAAACCACGTGACAACCAATACGGTATATTAGAAGAAAAAGGAGGGTATTAAGTATACGTTTACGAAGATCCTCTATCTTCCATATATTCGTTAGGGTTGTGATTAGTTTTTTCATGAAATTAAATTTTTACTATTGATCCACCAGCGGCTTCAATTGCTTCTTGAGCTGATTTAGAGAAAGCATTTGCTTTAATCTCAACTTTAGATTTAAACTCACCACGAGCAAGTACTTTTACTAACTCATTTTTGGAAGCAAGTCCAAACTTGCGATAAGTATCTAAATCTATAGATTTCAAATCATGTTTCTCAACTAAATCCTGTAATACATCTAAGTTAACAGCGATATATTCAACACGATTAGGATTCTTGAAACCAAACTTAGGAATACGACGTTGAAGCGGCATTTGACCTCCTTCGAAACCTATTTTAGCAGAATATCCCGAACGAGATTGAGCACCTTTATGCCCTCTAGTTGAAGTTCCACCACGACCGGATCCTTCACCGCGACCAATGCGCTTACGTTTTTTTACCGAACCTTTTGCAGGTTTTAATTCGTGTAATTTCATCTCTTATACAATATGTCTGGCCTTCGCTTTCACTGTACAGACCAAACGATTTACAAATATTACTATTTAATACCCAAATATAAATATAGGCTATCTAGATTTGCTCAATAGCTATTAAGTGGCTAACCTTTTTTAGCATGCCAACAATGGCAGGGTTTGCTTCCACTTCAATACTATGATTAATTTTGCGTAGACCTAAAGCTTTAATAGTACGCTTTTGATCTAGCGGTCTATCTATTATGCTTCTTATTTGGGTAACCCTTAACTTTGCCATAACAATTAACCGTTAAATACTTTATTCAAATCAACACCACGTTGTTCTGCAACTGTATACGCATCACGCATAAGTAACAAAGCATCCATAGTGGCCTTTACTACGTTATGAGGGTTAGGAGAACCTAAAGACTTAGCTAGTACGTCTTTTACTCCAGCACTCTCTAAAACCGCACGCATTGGTCCACCCGCTAGTACTCCAGTACCATTTACAGCAGGTTTAACTAACACACGAGCTCCAGATGCTTTACCATATTGTTCGTGAGGAACAGTGTTGTTAATTAATGGAATACGCACTAAGTTTTTCTTAGCGTCTTCAACGCCTTT
>DXEZ01000009.1 GCA_019114715.1 Candidatus Sphingobacterium stercoripullorum
CGCTAGGTGTTTCCTCGGTAACTTTGTATAAGTCTTCCCAGTTCTCAAGGACGTTACTGGCAGCGCGATGATAGCTGCTTTTACTTCCTCCAGCAGAGGTGCCTATCGGCTGGCCACCTTCACTACTTGCTTCCTGGTCTTCTTGATCAAAGGGATTGAAGTTCGGATTGAATGATATGGTTGGCGGCTTGATTTCCCCTTTTGGGGTGTCTGTTAAAAAACCGCTGAAGCTGGTTTCCTGATTGAAATCTAAAGTTGGTGCTACATTATACTGACCAAGGGAACGCTTTATAGCTGATTTTAAAATGGCATATAAGGCGCGGTCGTCCTGGTATTTTATCTCTGTTTTTGTAGGGTGTACGTTAACATCTATTTTTGAAGGATCAATTTCTATGAACAGTATGTATAGTGGGTAGGCATCTGTGGGAAGTATTTCTTTATACGCATCCATGACCGCATGGTTTAAGTAAGGGTCACGAATAAAACGTTTGTTTACAAAGAAATATTGCTCTCCACGTGTCTTTTTAGCATACTGCGGTTTACCAATAAAACCGTAGATATTCGCGATGCTTGTTTCTTCTTCTACGGGAACTAATCTTTCGTTGTAGTTTTTTCCAAACAAATGCACAATTCGTTGTTTTAGATTGGACGTCTCCAAGTGAAACATCTCTTTTCCATCGTTATGCATGGTGAAAGAAAGGTGCGAATTTGCTAGTGCTATCCTTTGAAACTCTTCTATGATATGTCGAAGCTCCACCGGATTGCTCTTTAAGAAATTCCGTCTAGCGGGAATGTTGTAGAATAAGTTTTTTACGGCAATACTGGTTCCTGTGGAGTGTGCTGCAGGCTCTATGCTTTGTACTTTGGAGCCTTCCACTAGTAGGGTGTTGCCTAATTCGTCTTCCGGTCTCCTGGTTTTTACTTCCACTTGTGCAACTGCACCTATCGAAGCAAGCGCCTCCCCTCGGAATCCCATAGTTCGGATGGAGAAAATGTCTTCTGCTTTTTTAATTTTTGAAGTAGCATGGCGACTAAAGCTAAGCTCAGCGTCCTCTGAGCTCATACCACAACCATTATCAATGATTTGAATGAGGGTTTTCCCAGCATTTTGAATAATGAGCTGCACTTTATCCGCTCCAGCATCTAAAGAGTTTTCCATAAGCTCTTTAACTACGGAAGCTGGCCTTTGGACTACCTCTCCCGCTGCTATTTGGTTTGCAACAGCATCGGGAAGCAATTGAATAATATTTGACATATCAACAGCGAAGATAAAAAAAATGATCGCCAATACGTAAAGGCTACCTTTAAAATTTGAGAGTATTAATTTGCATATCAGAATTAAGCCCTCTAATGGGAAATGGTGTTGAGTTCTTCTCTAAGGTACTTTGCTGTGATGCTTGTTTTGCTTTTTATAAGCTCCTCTGGGGTGCCCGTAAAAACGATGTTTCCACCCTGATTCCCTCCCTCGGGGCCCAGGTCAATAATCCAGTCTGCTAGCTTGATGACGTCTAAGTTGTGCTCTATGATTAATACGGTGTTGCCTTTGTCTACCAGACGGTTGATTACACCCATTAATACATTGATGTCCTCGAAATGTAAACCTGTAGTAGGCTCATCTAGGATATAGAATGTTTTACCTGTATCGCGTTTGGATAATTCAGTAGCTAGCTTTACGCGCTGCGCTTCCCCACCAGATAGGGTTGTTGAGGGCTGCCCTAAAGTTATATATCCAAGTCCTACCTGCTGCAAGGTATGTATTTTACGGTAAATTGAAGGAATGTTCTCGAAAAACACCACTGCTTCATCCACACTCATATCCAGAACGTCGGAAATAGACTTCCCTTTGTAGCGGATTTCTAAAGTTTCGCGGTTGTATCGTTTGCCGTGGCAGGTCTCACAAGGAACTTGTACATCAGGCAGGAAGTTCATCTCAATGATTTTCATTCCAGCACCTTGGCAAGTTTCGCAGCGTCCTCCTTTTACATTGAAAGAAAAGCGACCCGCTTTATAACCCCGTATTTTTGCTTCCGGAAGCTGAACAAATAAAGAGCGTATATCTGAGAATACGCCGGTGTATGTTGATGGGTTGGATCGAGGCGTTCTACCAATTGGACTTTGATCTATTTCTATGACCTTGTCCACGTTTTTTAGCCCTTCAATATCTTTATAAGGAAGTGGCTTAGCCTTACTTCTATAAAAGTGGTGACTCAGGATAGGGTAGAGGGTGCCTGTGATCAAGGAGGATTTCCCCGAGCCAGATACTCCTGTAACGACAAGTAGCTTGCCTAGAGGCAGCTCGATATCCACATCTTTGAGGTTGTGACCTGTGGCTCCGGTAATTTTAAGAGAATTGCCGTTTCCTTCCCTTCTGCTTTCTGGCGTTGCAATCTCGCGCTCACCTTTGAGGTATTCTGTGGTCAGGGAGTCTTGAGTCAGAACTTCCGTAGGTGTACCTTGCGCAACCACTCTTCCGCCGTGTACCCCTGCTTTTGGTCCCATGTCTATGACGTGGTCGGCCTGCAAAATCATATCTTTATCATGCTCTACTACTAGCACCGAGTTCCCTATATCTCTCAGATTTTTTAAAGAGTTTATCAGGCGTTCGTTGTCTCTTTGATGCAGTCCAATACTGGGTTCATCTAGAATGTAAAGTACGTTGACCAGTTGCGATCCGATTTGTGTAGCCAGTCGTATACGCTGGGCTTCCCCTCCGGATAAAGATCTGGAGGTTCTATCTAGGGTTAAGTAGCCTAATCCTACTTCCAGTAGAAAACCTAAGCGGGTTTGAATTTCCTTAATCACCTCGCTAGCAATACTTTTTTGGCGATCAGTTAATTTTCCATCTAGCTCGCCAAACCACTGCTCTAATTGCAGGAGGTCCATGCTGGCAAGTTCAAAAATATTTTTGTCTGCTATTTTAAAATGAAGCGACTCTTTCTTTAGCCTAGCACCATGGCATTTAGGACATGTGGTTTTAACCTTGAGGTCTTCAATTTCACTGTCTTTGAGAATCGGGCGAACGAAATATTCCTCTAAGAAATGGAATAGTCCCTTGTAGCTGACCCTTTCCATAGGATAGGCATAAGATCCCTGTGGGAGTTTCAGCGAAATGGACTCACTTTCTCCAAAAAGTAATGTTTTAATATCTTTTTCTGAATAGATAGTAAGTGGGGTGGTGATTTTATGGCCTAGGTGTTTTGCTACGGCCTCCATGGCAATGTTCAGGAATGTATTGTCCTTAAGGGTGCCTATTGGCGCAATTGCTCCACTTTTTAAGCTGACCGTTCTATCAGGTATTACTAGATCTGTATCAATGACCTTGATATATCCGAGGCCATCACAAGTTTTGCATGCCCCGTATGGAGAGTTGAATGAAAAAGAGTTGGGCTCAGGATCCCTATAAGATAATCCCGACTCTGGATCCATCAGGTGCTGACTGAAAAACAGTTCCTGACCGCTTTCAGTTAATATGGTGACCACTCCTTTCGCTGCTTTCATGGCTTGCATGATCGAGCTGAACAGTCTTTTCTCCTCCTCGGGATCTGCGATAAGGCGGTCTATTACAATTTCAATATCGTGGATTTTATAGCGGTCGAGCTGCATCTTAGGTACCAAATCCAACACTTCATTATCAACACGTACTTTGGTGTACCCTTGCTTGCGGATTTGCTCAAAGAGCTCCCGGTAATGTCCCCTTCTACCTTTAACTACAGGCGCGAGGATGTGAATTTTCTCTCCCGGTACTTTGCTGAGTACTTGACGGAGGATCTGCTCATCGCTCATTTTCTGCATGGGCTTGCCGGTACGATATGAATACGCAATAGCTGCACGTGCATATAAGAGCCTTAAGAAGTCGTAGATTTCGGTGACCGTACCCACGGTAGACCTGGGGTTCTTACTTGTTGTTTTCTGCTCAATGGAGATGACCGGGCTAAGTCCCGAAATTTTATCCACGTTTGGACGCTCTAGTCCTCCGAGGAACTGCCTGCTATAAGCAGAGAAAGTCTCCATATACCTCCTTTGGCCTTCCGCATAAATGGTATCGAAAGCCAAAGAAGATTTCCCCGAACCACTAAGCCCAGTAACAACTACCAGTTGGTTTCTCGGGAAATTAACATTTATATTTTTTAAATTATGTTCTCGAGCTCCATAAACTTCTATTTCCTGTTGTTCACCAAGATCTACAAACGCGTCTTTTTCTTCCACTTTAAGCAATTTTTAATAAGTTGCAAAGTTACTGAAAATTAATTCTTTTTTCACTTTCACCTGTAGAAGCCTTTAGGCTATGTATGTAGTTCTATGGAGTATGTAATCTTGATGCCACCAGCTACAAGCATATCGTGCACAGAGCAATATTTTTTCACAGCAAGTTCCGCTGCTTTCTCCGCTTTTGTTTGATCGATATCTCCCCAGATATCAAAAGTAATGTGGATGTCTGTGAATATTTGCGGGACTTCCTCTCGTCTCTGGCCACTTACACTTACTTTGATGTCTTTAACCTCTTGGCGTTGTTTTTTTAAAATTACACCCAGGTCGAAAACGCTACACGACCCTAGGGCCATTAAAACAAGTTCCATGGGGCGAACACCTTTTTCTTCTCCTCCAATTGACGCTGGACCGTCTATTTGGACCGTTACTGGGGACGAAGGTGCGCTAGCTTCGAAGTGCGCGGCTTGATTAACTCTTTTAATTTCAATTTTCATACTAATTGTTTTTAAAGTGTGTCTAGAATCCTTTTGCTATTAAGCTTCTTTCAAACTAAGATAGCAATAGAAGTACACAAATTAGGTGGTTTTTTTAATATAAGTAACTGGTTGGATTATTTTACTTTCTGGAGACAAAATATTGCTTGCGGCCGCGCAATAGGTGTGAGCCCTGCTATTAGGCTACAAGTTTTCTTCTATAAAATGTTTGGTGTGTGTTTCCCAGTATTTTCTATAACTGCTGCTGTCTTTTTTATTGAAATTAATTGGTTCATTTTGGAGGTTGCCAACTGTTTTTCGGCTGTCAAAGTTTTTTGTAGGGATAAGGATAGTTTATTCCTATCTTTCTAATAGCCATTCCACTTCGAAATTATTCATATCACGCGTTACGGTGATAAAAGGGATGCGGGATTTTTGGCTGCTTGGATGCAGAGATAGTAAAGTCTCCTTCTATCTCTGCAAAGTGAAAGCACTAGGGTTATCGCTGCAGTAGATCTTTATCTATTGCATGCTTTTTTTGTACTAAAAGCCTAAGGATAAGCCAAAGGTTAGGTTGTGAAGCCCCTTTTGATCTGGGCTTTTCTCAAATATATCGTTCACATAATATTTAGCATATATGCCGAAGTGTTCATATCCTACCCGTACAAAGGGACCATACTGGAAGCTTTGTAAATTGAAGTTGTCTTTATATTTGGACTTCCCTTCTTTGCTTTTTACCCTTTGAGTACCCTTTAATAACACGCCGTTGAAGAGACCGAATGCCAGCTTGTAACGTTTATTGCGTTCATTCTGATTGCTTCTCAATTCAAAAGTTAAAGGCAGTCGCAGGTAGGTGGATGTTAATATGTTCTTACTGTACCTTAACTCCTCGGGGTCTATCTCTTGATAGGCTAGTGGAGTTTCTCCTTTATTTAATAGGATGTTCTTTTCCAGCCTAAAGTAATTCCATTCAAATCCGGAGGATAAATACACCTTGAAATTATCCGAGAATCGTACACCAAATTGCATAACATCAAACCCGAAGTTGGAGGCTTTTGAGTACGATAGAAAGCTGCTTTCTTCTCCTAAAGTAAAGCTCCCATTATCTAAAATTCTTGAGAAGCCCCAATCGATTCTAGAAAATGTTACTCCTCCATAAGGTCGCGGATAGGTAATCGCTTTTTTCTTCACTGCGGGTTTCTCTGTAGCGGCAGCGCTTTTTAGGCTGTCTTTAGTGGGGACCTCTTGCGCAAAAATTGGGGACGAAGTGAATAGTAACGCGCCCAGTAAAGCAGGTATAAGTATCTTTTTCATATTTCAATAATTAATTGTTAAGTGCAAATGTTAAGGTTCCTTCCTCATCGGAAGTTATTTCTAAATTTCCAGTTTTATTACCCAGTATATTTTCTGATAGGAAGTTTAGGATCGGCTGGATTACTACCTCCCGAGACTTCTCTGGTTGATCGAATTTGACTGCCGCGACTTTTAGAGTACCACTCAGCTCCCTATTTTTAAAGTCTAACTCCTTTTTAACGCCTTGCAACCGAATGGTCTTGCTGCCTTTTAACTCGTTAACAGTGGCAAGTTGGACAAGCATGCGCTCTTTTTGCTGCGGTAATTCTTCAGGTTTAGGAGCTTCCTGAATACCTTTTGGCGCATGCGCAGCTCTTTCTTGCGGCTCTTTATAAGCTTTAGCTTCTTTGCTAGATGGCTTCGGAGTTGGAGACTCCGGGAAAGCCGGCTTGGGCTGAGTGACTTTCGTCTCTACTTTGGCTATATGATTTAGATTTTTCTCTCCGAGCTCTTGCTTTGTTCCAACTAGCTGAGTAAAGAAAAAGTAGCCTGTAATTAACACAATTGCAGCAGCGGAGCTAGCCCAATATGTATACCGATATTTAAGCTTGCGTGACTGCTGATGATCGAGCTGATCTGCGATGTTTGCCCATGCATCTGCTGGAGGTAGAATTTCCTGTGCAGAGAGCTGCTCTTTAAAATGACGATCAAATTCTGTTAATTTATTTTTCATAGTTCCCTTCCTTTTTACTTGAAAGCATTAACTTGCTTTGTAGCCAAGCTCTTGCTTTGTATAGTTGAGATTTTGAACTTCCTACTTGAATATTTAAAATGCTTGCAATTTCTTTATGTGAATAACCCTCGATGACATACATGTTAAAGACTGTTCGGTAGCCGTCAGGCAACCCTTGGATAACTTTTGTTAAGTCTTTATAATCTGTGTAATCGTAAATACTGTTGCTGCTGACAGCTAGAGTATTCTCATAACCATTGTATAGATTAAATGAGGCTTTTCTACTCCTTAGGTGTTCAATTGCTGCATAAACCATTATTTTCCTTATCCACCCTTCTAGGGAACCCTGTTTTGAAAAAGTCTTCCCTTTGGTGAAAACTTTGATAAACCCACTCTGTAAGATTTCGCCGGCCTCGTTTTGATCCTTGGCGTAGCGCAAACACAGCGCATACATACCAGGAGAGAATCTATTGTAGAGTGCAAATTGTGCTGCTCTATCTCCCCTAAGGCACGAGTCCCATAATTCATATAGTTTGGATTCTGTCAAAGTATTAAAAGTGTATTTACTATATAGACGATTTTAAATTGTAAAAGGTTGCCTGCGAAATTAATTATTTTTCAAACTACCACTAATTCCTAACAAATTAAGCATTTAAAGCGCGGGTTTTTATTTTTAGATTTGAGTTTTTAAGAATAGTGTATAGATGAAATAGGGTAAGTTAATGTGGCTATTAGAGTGCTATTGACTGTTAAATGTAGTATATTAACAGCTGATTTCAAGCGTTGTTACGCCTGACCCCTAGTGAATTAGTAAATTAATGAAGATATAAAAAATAAAGATGATGATGAAACCTTTAAAGAGCAAATTTCTGAAAGCACTAATTTTGAGTGTAGTTTTTCTAACATGGAGCTGCAATGCCGGCAATAATAAAGGTCAAGAGATGGAAGACACAAATAACCCAGAGGACAAAGTAGTTTTAGTCATCCATGGTGGTGCTGGTACTATTTTAAAGAAAAATATGAGCGATTCCTTAGAACAGGCTTATATTGAAGTTCTGCAAGATGCCCTTCAGGCAGGTTATAAAATCATTAACGAGGGTGGAAGTAGCTTAAAGGCAGTGGAGCAGAGCATTGTAGTTATGGAAGATTCCCCTCTTTTTAATGCAGGCAAAGGAGCGGTTTTTACGCACCAGAAGACCAATGAATTGGACGCTTCGGTGATGACGGGTAATAACTTAGATGCTGGGGCTGTCGCAGGAGTGATGACCGTGAAAAACCCCATTAAAGCAGCAATTGCGGTGATGGAGAAATCTCCTCATGTGATGCTGAGTGGTCCAGGTGCTGAAGAGTTCGCAACGCAAGCAGGACTTGAGATAGTAGACCCAGAATACTTTTACACTGAAAGAAGATATAATGGACTTCTTAAAGCTATTGAGAAAGATGAAAATAAAACAGTCTTAGACCACGATGAACCCGCAGATGAGAAGTTCGGTACAGTAGGCTGCGTAGCCTTAGATGGCAGTGGCAATATTACGGCAGGGACTTCCACAGGGGGGATGACCAATAAGCGCTACGGTCGAATTGGAGACTCTCCAGTAATTGGTGCAGGTACCTATGCAAATAATCAGGTGGGAATCTCTTGCACAGGATGGGGAGAGTATTATATTCGAGTAGCAGCAGCCTCACAAGTAGC
>DXEZ01000010.1 GCA_019114715.1 Candidatus Sphingobacterium stercoripullorum
AAAAGGCAAGTCAAAAACTTGCCAATCCTCTTTATTGTCGGTCACGCACAGGGAGCAAGTCCCTGCACTAGACCGAAGCCCTTACATCCCGCCACCTTAGAGGTGGGGGAATTACGGGCTGTTAGGTTAAATTAGGACTTGAACAATGCTACAAAGAATGATTAGCGATTTATTCCTGATATAACTCCACGTCATTAAACTCATGATTGTTGTAGATTACTTTTCAGCCAACTCTCCATAACTATCGTTTAAAGTTTCAGTAGCCACACTGTAATACGAAATCAATTTCTTATCAATTCTATCTGCCATCCATTCAAATAGCTTAGAAACCTTTTGATTATCCAATTGACACTCCACTTCACCATTTATATTGATCGCATATTCAAATGGAAAATCCTCTAAAGTCCGCTTCGATTTAACTAAAAATCTTACGATACTTTTTGAACTAACCGATAATTCCCTTACATTTCCATATGTTTTAACTTTTCCATTTTCAAATAAGTAGTACTTATCTGCATACTTTTCAACTTCTAAGATATTATGCGTTACTATAACAACTATATGCCCTTTAGAAGCTAGCTCTTTTAGATATGACCATAGTTTATGCCTTCTTATTGAATCAACATCATTCGTTAGTTCATCCAATAAAATAATTTTAGGCGGAGAAATAACAGCCATCGCAAACGATGTTAGTCGTTTTAACCCACCAGAGAGCTTTTCCCCAGTTTTATTTTCCCTCTTTTTTATATCTAATTTTTGGAGTATCTCATTAACTTCCTGTTGTAGTACTCCATTAGAAAGTCCCCTTATTCTACCGATTGCAGTTACTGATTGTTTAATTGATATTCCTTTTAGTGGAGCATGCAATTGAGGCATCATCGAAATATTCATTCTGGATAAAACTGGATTTTGAGTAAGAGAAATATCTCCAAAATAGACTTCATGTTTCCTGTGTCGATGAACAGACAGCAATAAACTCAATTACGTATAAAAAAATAAAAAGCCCGACAAAATCGGACTTTTTATTTCGTGTCTTAAAAGGCGGTAGACGGATTTGAACCGACGATCAAGCTTTTGCAGAGCCGTGCCTTACCACTTGGCTATACCGCCATAACAAATAATATTCTACCTTAAAATCTAAATGGCGTCAAGTAGATTTCTTAAATTGTATGTGGTAAAATTTTTTAGAATGCTCATCATCGCTTGAAAAAGGAGAACTTATAAACCGAGCTGATAAAAAAGACTGAACATTTTTCTTGCTCAGCCTTGACAGTAATACATTTATTCTGTATCATTAACTAAAGACTGAGTAAGAAGTTGAGGTTCTTACTCAATAAGGCGGAGGTGTTGGCGCACTGTCCGTCTTTTTATTCGTTTATTTTACGTAAATTATAGCACACCCACACTTACAACGCAAGTATTTTTAGCAAAAAAGTGTAGCACAAAAAGCCCTTTTCAAGGGTATTTTTCAAATCCTAACTAATTTCTGAGTGTCGTGAACAACCCACGTGTTTTCGCTTGTGGTAATTGCGATGGACTTTGGTCTTCTTTTAACCAGTCTGATACTGGAATATTATTGAGTTCTTTAATGGGTTGATAAGCATCCTGCCAATCGCCAAAGAATAAGTCTTCTAATGCATTCTTATCTACCAGTAGAATCATTTGACTAAGGGCTTGAGCACCTGTTAAAGTCCAATACATCCCCCTATTTTTCATCCGATAAGTTACTTTGCGATGTTGACTTTCCATAATACCTATACCTGCATGGCTAAGGCCTCTTAGATGCGCTGGTTTGGTATATTGAAAATTGTTTAAGAGTTTTCGCTTGAAGTGTTGAAAATTTTCGAGGTCTTTCTCAGTTGAAAGCAAACTCTCTGTGCTATCTAACACAAGACGAAAGGCGCTTTTATCATGTTTGAAGAGTGCTTCTTGTGCTTGTGTCAAGAGTTCCTCTGGATAAGGCTTAAAGAATGCCGCTACTTTTTGATTAAGATGGTAAGCGTCCCAGAAATGCTCATGTTTTTTGATGTGGAGTGCCTTGGCTAATTCTTTAAAAACATAGGGTGTATAGCCATGACCACCATCTGAATTAGTAATCAGGAGGGTGTCTTTCGTGATGTCATAGGTGTTATAGAGGTAATCAAGCACCTGTTCACGAACAAGGTGATGATCTAAGTTAATAAACTCTTTTTTGTTTAGGAGTTCAAAACGATCCTTTCCTATTTGACGTCTCCCTGTATGAACAACAAAATGCGTCAGGTCAAAGCGATGGTTAGGACTCTCATGCTCTTTGGCTTTGATCATGACCCCATCCCCTTCGACATAGATGACATCTACTGCTTCTTTTACGTGCTCTTTTGGTTCTTCGTAATAGTGATAATCAGCTTTTTCTTCTAGTAACTGAGCACCCAGTTTCACCGCTTTAACAACCGTTGGTTTAGTAATGGAGATGCCGTAGAGCAAGTCGATGACTTGAACCACTTTATCATAGGGCATGATGGTGGCAAGTCTTGCGATTTGATAGAGTAATTCCCAAGAAAAACGAGTATTCTTTTGAAGCCCTAACTTCTCATCAACAGGCACTATCCAAGCCGTTCCTTTCTTCCAGCGTTTACGTTTAAAGGTGAACTCTCCAAACGTAAAGGCAACGGTTCGCTCCATGGAATGAATACATTGATAGCCTCTAGCTTTCATGACAGGTACCATTTGTTCATCGTACTTTTGAATAAAATCTAGAAATGTTTTAGCATTATAACGTTTGAATAACTCTTTGATGTCACTATCTCTAAAGTGGGGCATAAAGACTCACCTTTCTTAGCTTATTGTATTTCTCCATTTTATAAAGCTAAGCGAGATGGCGCAATGTTTTCTTTTTTCTGGAACAAAAAAGACGATTTCACATTAGAAATCGCTTTTTGATACATACTATAATGCCATTCTATCCTTTACTGCATCTGATTATAAGAATAATTAAATGCTTGAAGCATTTCTTTTGAGGCTTTACTGTAGGCAACAGATGATTCAAGATCTCCTTGAACGATGATTCGTTCAGTTGCCTCTTGATCTGTACAGGTAACAAGGGTCACTTGAGATTGTCCAGGAGTATCATTAATCACATCTGAGCGGTCTGGGGTAACTGATTCAATTGCTGTAATCACATAAGTATAAATAGTTGATTTATCTGTTAAATAAATTTTCATGCCCACTTTTGCATTTTCCAGAGGAGAAAACAGCATTTTAGAAGAACCAGCTAACCCAAACACGTGATGACTCGCTAGAGCGTAGTTATTGTCACCACCCATGACTTGATTTTCTTTCATTGTTCCAGCTCCATAGGTTAATTCTGTATTTCCTAGTCCTTTAAAAATTGGTAAATTAATACCAACATCTGGCACTGTATGCCACCAATAACTGGTAAGTTAGTACCACTTGCCTGCGATGTTAAAACAGATTGAATAGAGACAGGTTCTACAGCTGAAAAATCATAACTCACATCGGCACTCTCATTTTTCTTGATTTCCTTTTTAGAAACCTTGCTCACTTGATAATGATTTGATTGTTGACCAATTAAAAAATTACGGATTGGTTTATTAAAAATAAGTGCTAATCCTACTATAATGTCCTTAAATTGTTCGGGCGTTTCAGTCGTTTCTTTTGTATAGGTTTCGCCGTCTTTGTTCTTGTGAGTGTTTTTAAGTTTGCTAAACAGTTCGTCATATTCATTGTTCAAAATTTTCATTTCTTCTTCATTCCCGCCACAATCGGGGTGTAACTTCAAAGCTAACTTTTTGTAGGCTTTTTTCAATTCTTCCAATGTTTCAACGTTTTTAATGTATTTCATTTTTATCATTCCTTTTCTTTTTTATTTTTGGCTTTTTGACAACCATTTTTGTTAGGCGTTTGAGGAAGTGAAGCTGTTTTCCTCGAATGGTAAAAGCTGTGAATGTTCTACATATCTTGTTCCTTTCTTTTTTCGTTTAGGTGGTTCATTTTCGCCAGTGTGTTCGTGTCGTTTGCTGTGACGAGTACGCAACATAGACACAAAGAAAACACAAGGGCGAGCTTGCTCGTTTATATACCCTTGTGTTTTCGACTGGATATGTTAAGG
>DXEZ01000048.1 GCA_019114715.1 Candidatus Sphingobacterium stercoripullorum
CGCAAAGGATATCAACTCGTTTAAATTGGGGGAAACCGGTAAGTCACCGGTTTGTGCCTTGCTTCCAAAGAATACCGAGCAAGACAAAAATAATAATGCGAAGCGTTTTAAACCTCTCTTTTTTAAATGGACCATATGATTTTATCGAACCAACTAGTAAATATTTAATAAAAATTATAGATGACCCTCTATAATTTACTTTATGTTTTCTTACGTTAAATGTTAAAACATGTAATAAAAAACAGGTCTTATAAAAGATCTGAGCTGGGTTTTAATCCATCATGCATCTTTTAAGAAAGACCTACTTGAGTTTTTTACTGAAAAAACTATGTTTTATATAATTAACTATTCCGCTAAAATAGTCAAAAAGCAAATACTTAATTGTCAAATGTTTGTTGCATTTGTGAAATGTCAGTTTAAATTGCAATATTTTAGTCCTTTCTTTAGGGGATCCTAAAAAGCATGTTGTGTTTTTCTTTAAGTATTTTTTAGAGTATTTGTTCTTTTAAGGAAGCCTCCTGTTTCTTTAAAGCATCCCATTACCAGCCTTTTATTGCACTATCACCAAATATTTCTTTTGCTTTCTCAGCAACTCTTTCAGATTGATAAGCCTCAACAAATTGTCGCACCTGCTCTGAATCGTAGTTGTCCTTTCGGGCCACTATTAAGTTTACATAAGGAGAGTCGCTTTCTTCTTGAAATAACCCGTGCTGTGCATAATCGAGACCTGCTTGTGCTGAAAAGGTATTATTGATTATGGCAATTATCACTTCTTTATCATCTAATACACGTGGTAATTGTGGAGCCTCGATTTCTAATATTTTAAGCGATAGAGGATTCTCCTGTATATCCAGTAGTCTAGGCGATGTGCCGGCATTTGGATCCAGAGAGATTAGTCCGTGTTTTTCCAATAATAATAAAGCACGAGCCCCATTGGTGGGGTCATTGGGAATAGCTACAGTTCCTCCTTTTTTCAATTCAGATAGGGCTCTAATTTTTTTAGAATACGCAGTTATGGGGTAGATGAAAGTTTTGCCTACCTCGATGAGGTCGTACCCTCTTTGTTTGGACTGGGTTTCAAGATACGGTAAATGCTGAAATGCATTGATGTCAATGTCTTTATTGTGCAGTGCCTCGTTCGGCATTACGTAGTCGTTAAAAGTGATGAGCTTGACCTCTAATCCGAAGCGTTCTTTGGCCTCCGCTTTTGCCGCTTCGGCAATTTCTTGTTCAGGACCTGCTGTCACGCCTACCTTTAAGCTGTGGCTGTCGCTGGATGAGCAGCTCAGTAAACTTAGCGATACGGCCAGAATTAAAAGGGTTATATAAACAAAATTTTTAATCATAATCATGTGTCTAATTTATCGATGATCGAATCTTTTAGATAATAAATCTCCAATATATTGTATGGCAAAAACCAGCAAAACCAAAAGTAATAAAACGCTGTTCATTATAAAAGCGTCGTAACCTATATAACCGTATTGGTAACCAATTTGTCCTAAACCACCAGCACCGACTGCACCACCCATAGCAGAGTACCCCACCAAAGTTATCAAGGTGATGCTGGCGTTATTAATTAAAGAGGGAAGTGACTCGGGTAATAGAACTTTAAGAATAAGTTGCTTAGTATTTACGCCCATTGCGCGTGCCGCTTCTATTATGCCATTTGGTATTTCTAATAGTGAGTTTTCTACAAGTCTAGCAATAAATGGGGCTGCACCTACACTTAAAGGTACAATAGCTGCATACATGCCTATGGATGTGCCAGCAACAATTCGCGTAAATGGAATCATCCAAACGATTAAGATGATAAAAGGTATTGCTCTTAAAATGTTGACAACAATCGATAAAGATCTATATAAGGCTAAGTTCTCTTTGTGTTGCCCTTTGCGTGTTAAATATAAGCATACGCCTGTGGGGATTCCGATTAGGAAACCTATAATTCCTGAGGAAAGGGTCATAAAAAATGTTTCCCATAGGCCATACATTAAAAGTTCGAAATTGTTAAGCATAACCGATGCGTTTAATTTTAGTGTTTAACTTCGAGAGTGCCTTTTGAAATTTGCTTTGGCTATCCTCCCTGCCTTTTACCCGAACTTGTAAATAACCGAAATAATGGGTGCCTATTAATTCGATTTCCGTTTTAATAGTTTCGTATTCTTGTGCACTTGTGGTGTAAAGAACCCGCATTAACTCTTGAAAAGGGGTGTCTTGATCTACAGTTATTTCATATACAGGAGATAACCCTTCCTTATGTTCGGATTGCAGTAAGATTGCGGGGTTCTCCGCATGATCGTCTTGTAAGAAACCTTTTATCAGTCCGCTCTCTCCTTGCTCAACGAGTTCCTGGAGTGTCCCTACCGCCGTGATCTCTCCCCCCTCCATCAATGCTAATCGATCGCAAATACTCTGAACAACTTCCATCTGGTGAGTTATCAGTAGGATGGTTATGCCTAGCTCTTTGTTGATGCGCTTTAATAGTCGCAAAATAGATTGTGTGGTAAGCGGATCTAATGCGCTTGTTGGCTCATCACATAATAAAACATGGGGATTATTTGCTAAGGCTCTCGCTATGGCAACGCGCTGTTTTTGTCCTCCAGAAAGGCTACTCGGGTATTCGTTAGCTTTTTCACTCAAGCCAACGAGTTCCAGTAGCTCGGTTATCCTATTTTTTTCATTTTGATCAATAGGGCCACTTAATTCAATTGGGAAGCTTACATTCTGCCATACTGTGCGAGAAGAAAGCAGGTTGAAATGTTGAAAGATCATACCTAGCTTTTTACGCTCATCCCTCAAATTCTTATTGTGTAGCTCTAGAATGTTTTTGCCGTCGATGTAAACTTTTCCAGACTCAGGTTTTTCCAGCAGATTTATTGATCGAATAAGGGTGCTTTTACCAGCACCACTACTGCCAATAATCCCGAATATTTCTCCTTTATTAATATTTAAGCTAACATTCTTGAGGACCGTAAGAGGCTTCCCCGCTTGTGTGAATGTTTTATATAAGTTTTGTAAACTTATAAAACTATTCTTATGATGCTTAGATTGATTCATGTGATTCGATACTGCTTTTTTCATTCTTTATCAAGCAGAATGAGCGCTTCTGAAATAGCTTATTTCAATTTCAAAATTAAATCTACCGCAAAAGTAGACTTAAAAGTGTTTATTACAAAGCAACTCATGGAATATTCCTTGAAAAGGAAGCTGTTTTTCATCTATTTGGATAGAAATAGAGTGTATTTCTTCTTTTTTGCTCATTCTCCTTATTTTTACGCATCTTTACATGGCTAAAAAAAGATTGACAAATTATGGCGTTTGATATTAATACGTTATTACGAGAAAATATAAAATCATTAGTGCCCTATTCTTCTGCAAGAAGTGAATTTCAAGGGCAAGGAAATATTATGGTTGATGCCAATGAGAACGCATATGGCTCACCCTTGGCGCAAGCCTACAATCGTTATCCCGATCCATTGCAGTGGGATTTGAAGTCGAAGATTACCGCTATTAAAGGCGTCCCACCTTCCAATATATTTTTAGGTAATGGTAGTGATGAGGCGATTGATTTACTATTTAGAGCGTTTTGTGAGCCGGGCGAAGATAATGTTATTATTTTGCCCCCAACATATGGTATGTACCAAGTCAGCGCGCAGATCAACGACATCGCTTGTAAGGAGGTTCCTTTGCTGAGGAACTTTCAGCTCGACATGGAGGGGATCGAGGCGAGTATAGATGAGCATACTAAAATGATTTTTATTTGCTCGCCGAATAACCCCACGGGCAATAGCATAGATGTGCGAAGCATTGAAACCATTTTGATGCACTTCCCGGGGCTTGTGGTTGTGGACGAGGCCTACATTAATTATGCAAGGCAGAAGTCGTTAACCTACGCCCTTAAAGAATTCCCGAACTTGGTAGTTCTGCAAACTTTATCTAAAGCTTGGGGTCTAGCTGGTATTCGTCTGGGTCTGGCATTTTCTAATGAGGAAATTATTCAAGTACTCAATCAAATAAAACCTCCTTATAATATCAACCAAGCTACTCAAGAGTTGGCGCTTGAAGCGCTCAATGGCAAAAATGGAATTACGCAGGTGAATCAGTGGATAAAAGACTGTGTTCAACAGCGAGGAATTATGGCTGCAGAACTTCAGTCTATGGACCAGGTGATCGAGGTGATCCCATCTGAGGCCAACTTCTTGCTGGTTAGGTTTGAAAAGGTGAAAGAGCTTTTTCAGTACCTGCTAAAACAAGGGATAGTGGTTCGGGACCGCTCGTCCGTTCCTTTATGTGAGAATAGCTTGCGTATCACCATAGGGAAGCCGGAAGAAAATCGCCAAATATTGGATGCAATTAAGAATTTTTACCAAAATTAATCTACAGTAATTTAAAATGTCTGGATCAAAAAAAAGATTATTATTTATAGACCGGGACGGAACCTTAATTTTAGAGCCAGAAGATCAGCAAATTGATTCTTTTGAAAAGCTAAAGTTCTATCCAGAGGCCTTACAATATTTACCTAGAATCGCTAGAGAGCTAGATTTTGAACTTATTTTAGTCAGTAACCAGGACGGCCTGGGAACAGAATCCCATCCGGAGGCTAATTTTTGGCCGGTCCATGATTTTATTGTTGAAACCTTTGAAGCAGAGGGAGTGAAGTTTGCCCGTCAGCATATCGATCGTACTTTTCCACATGAAAATGCGGAAACAAGAAAGCCAGGCACCGGCATGCTAAAAGAATATTTCGATCAGCAGCTTTATGATCTAGCTGGGAGTTTTGTTATTGGTGACCGGCCAAATGACGTGAAGTTAGCGGAGAATTTAGGAGCTAAAGCCATTTGGTTAAAAGCAAATGAACTGGGCAGTGATGAGGGCTTGGAGTTTCAAGAAGACTCTATAGCTTTGGAAACCACTAGCTGGAAGAAGGTGTATGAGTTCTTAAAA
>DXEZ01000049.1 GCA_019114715.1 Candidatus Sphingobacterium stercoripullorum
CTAAAAAACAAAATTAGTGTCAAGCAAAGTAATTTGGCCGAGGAAATAGGTGAACGAGAAATTCGTTCTTCTTTATCGGGATGGTTGCCACAAATCAACGCAAATGGTTCCTTCAACCACAACTTGAAAATTCCTACTAGTACCATTGGCGATCAAAATATACAAATGGGGCAAAAAAACAATTTCTCTGCTCTATTTCAATTGGATCAAACGATTTTAGATCCCAGTATGTTGCAAGCCTCGAGAGCATCGAAATACCTGAGAACCGGTTTCGAACAAGATATTGAATCGGAAAAAATCAATACGGTGGTGGATATCAGCAAAGCTTACTTTGATATCCTAACAACCGAAAAGCAACTGGATATCATAGAGGAAAACATCACACGCCTTAAAAAGCAATTTGGCGATGCTAAAGCGAGATATGAGACAGGAATGGTGGATAAAACAGACTATAAACGGGCCCGTATTTCTTTAAACAATGCCGAAGCAGACCTGAAGAAAACAGCAGAGATTAGAAAAGCAAAATACGATTTCTTAAAACAGCTCTTAAATATACCGCAGTCTAGGACCCTTGAGCTTTCAGCCGATATCGAAACACTCGAGCTCCAAGTACCCGTAGATACCTCTATGTATTTAAATCCGGAGAATAGAATTGAATATAGGCAGATTGCGAATATAAAAGAACTTCAAAAGGTAAACACTCAATACCACAAGTGGAACTTCCTTCCTCGCGTGGGCGCATTTGCTAATTACCAAGCTAGTTTTCGTGATAACAACTTTGGAAATATGTTTTCACAAAACTTCCCTAGCTCTGTTTTAGGATTGTCCATAAACATCCCTATTTTCCAAGGAGGAAAACGCATACACGAACTCAGACGTTCTGAGCTTATGGAAAAGCAAATAGACTACGATTTAGAGCAAATCGAGAATGCTATCCATTCCGAATACAGCACTTCTATGGCAAACTATAAAGCTAACTTAATAGAATGGACAAATGCAAAAGAGAACGTCGAACTCAGTGAAGAGGTGTACGAAACTATAAAACTACAATACGATGCAGGAATTAAAACATACCTTGATTTAATGACAGCAGAAACAGATTTAAGGACCAGTTCTCTGAATTACTTAAATGCGCTTTATTCCGTATTAGCTAGTAAGATAGACGTTCAAAAATCCCTAGGAGCAATCAACATTGACAGATAATAATATTTAAAGAAAATAGTAAAATGAATATTTCCATAAAATCATACCTAAGCTGTGCTTTAGCAGTTACTTTACTAGCCGCTTGCGGTGGTGATAACCAAAATTCACAATCAAATTCAGGTGGCCCAATGGGTAGCCATGCAGTAAGCGTAACTACCGAGGAGGCAAAATTAGAGCGCGTAGGCGGGACTAGAAACTATCCAGCGACGGTCGTTGCGCTCAATGAAACGGAGATACGTGCCGAGGTAAATGGTTATATAACAGGAATTTTCGTCTCCGATGGGGCTAGAGTCCAAAAAGGACAAAAGCTTTATGAGATAGATCGCATACGTTACGAGGCAGATGTAGAGAAAGCTGAAGCCAATTTAAGAATCGCCGAGAGTAACCTACTAAGAATCGAGAGAGACGTTGAACGTTATCGCACTCTAGCAGAACAAGATGCTATTGCTAAACAAACTTTAGATTATGCTGAAACAGATTTAAGCACCCAGCAAGCACAAGTACAAGCCAATAAAGCAGCTTTGGTAACGGCACAAACGAATTTAAAGCGTGCGGTAATCATTGCGCCATACGCAGGGGTTGTAGGAATCTCCCAAGTGCGCGAGGGAGCTTTAGTATCTTCTGGAACAACACTTATCAATACAATTTCCTCCATAGACCCAATAGCTGTTGAAATTCAAATTAATGAAAAAGAAATTGACGAATTTATTGCTCTGCAAAACTTGGGAAGTAGTGAGAATATAAAAGTCAAACTACCAAATGGTCTATTCTACGAGCAGCCTGGAAATTTAGTAACACTAGACCGTGCCATTGATAGAAACACTGGAACTCTAAAAGCAAGAGCCAGCTTCAGCAATCAAACCAATCGCTTAATTCCAGGGATGAATGTGAATCTCGTAATCACTACCCAATCGGAAGAAGAGCAAGTTACGATTTCACAAAAATCTTTAATCGAACAGTTAGGGGTTTACAACGTTTTTGTAGTCAACAAGGATGGACAGGCAGAGTACCGAGAGGTTGCCACTGGTCCTACATTAGATGATGGCAGGATGGTCGTTTTATCTGGAGTAGAGGCAAACGAAAAGGTCATAGTTGACGGCGCTACTCGAGTAAACGATGGCGATTTAGTGAGCGAGTCCAACGAAGAATAGCAGAACGATTTTAAAAAGACAAGATGATATCTGAAGTATTTATAAAAAGACCGATTACCGCAATGGTCATATCAATTTTGATTATGATCGTTGGAGGTATATCCATATTCACCCTACCCATCAGCCAATACCCTGATATTGCTCCACCAACAGTTTTTGTTAGAGCAACTTATACGGGTGCGGACGCACAAACGGTAGAGCAAACGGTAACAACACCCATAGAAACTCAAATCAACGGTACGCCGGGAATGCTTTACATGCAGTCCAACAGTACCTCCGATGGGGGAAGTAGTATCACAGTAACCTTTGAAGTAGGTACAGATATAGACATTGCCACCTTAGATGTTCAAAACAGGGTGAGTATTGCAGAGCCCATTTTACCAGAGTCTGTAAGACGTCTAGGTGTTACCACCAGAAAGGCAAACCCCGACGTTCTCATGATGATTTCTTTGATATCTCCAGAAGGAACTAGGGATGCAAAGTTTCTAGCGAACTATGCCGACTTGTACCTGAAGGATGCTATCATGCGGGTGAAGGGTGTGGGTGACGTTATGGCCTTTGGCCAGCCGTTCTCCATGAGAGTTTGGTTAGATGCCAACAAGTTAGCCAACTTAGGGCTTACTCCTGAAGAAGTAAACAACGCAATCAGAGAACAAAACTCTAGAATGCCTGGAGGGTCTGTCGGTGGTAGACCTCAAAAAGAAAATCAAATATTTGAATACCCTATCATCACCGATAGTGATTTAAGTGAAGTAGAGGATTTTGAAAACATCATCGTTAAAACTAACATTGACGGGTCAGTAGTCTTGTTAAAAGACGTGGCGCGTGTGGAGCTAGGTCAGTTCAACTATAACACTGAAACTAAGGTTAACAGCATGACCTCCTCGGGATTGATGATTTCCCAAACACCAGGAGGTAATGCCGTTGAAACAGCCGATGGTATTTTTAGCACGCTCGATGAATTGAAAAAATCCTTCCCCAAGGACGTCGACTATGTGATCAGTTACGAAACGGTTTCCGTTGTACACGCATCTATCAATGCGGTTATATATACTTTACTCGAAGCAATGCTACTTGTTACTATCGTAGTATTCTTCTTCCTACAGAGCTGGAGGGCGACCTTAATACCTATATTAGCAATTCCAGTATCTATAGTAGGTACTTTCATATTCTTTAATCTATTTGGCTTCTCCATCAACAACCTAACCATGCTGGCCTTCGTGCTTGCTATTGGAATCGTGGTGGATGATGCTATCGTGGTGGTGGAGGCCGTGCAGCATTATATCGACAATGAGAAGATGTCTGCAAAAGACGCCACCATGCAGGCCATGAAAGACATTACCGCACCAGTTATAGCAATTGGTTTGATATTAGCTGCAGTATTCGTTCCGGTAGGATTTATCCCAGGAATGGTGGGGCAACTGTACCAGCAGTTCGCTATAACCATTGCCGTATCGGTATTGATATCAGCGTTTATTGCCTTGACCTTAACGCCGGCATTGTGTTCTTTAATGCTGAAACCATCTACCCTCAATGCAGAGTCTAGAGGTTTATCTAAGTTCTTTTACCTGTTTAACACTTGGTTCAACAATGTAACAAACGGCTACTCTGAGTGGGTAAAAAAATGCATTAAAGCCTCACCGCTAGTACTGATATTATTGGTCTGTTTATTTGTTGGAACAGGTTGGATGTTTCAAGTTAAACCAAGTGGTTTTATTCCCAATGAGGATAACGGTCTATTAACAATAGGACTAAACTTACCAGAGGGTTCTTCAGCTACTCGAACCGAAGCTGTTCTAAAGGAGCTGAACGATGAGCTCCATGAAATGTACCCAGAGATTGAATACATCACCTCTATTTCTGGAATGAACA
>DXEZ01000011.1 GCA_019114715.1 Candidatus Sphingobacterium stercoripullorum
AGCGATCAAGCTTCCCTAGCCTTAGATTTACTCCAACAGGAAGGCTTCTCAAACATCAGTTGCGACTTAATATATGGGTATCCACTTTTAAGTGATAAAAAATGGGATGCAAACATTCAAAAGCTCATTGACCTTGAAATACCACACATTTCGTCTTACAGCATGACGGTGGAGAGTAAAACTGCACTAGATCACTTTATTAAAGCAGGCAAAACGCCACCCATGAACGATGAGCAAAGCAATAAGCATTTTCTGCATCTCATAAGTAAGCTAGAACAATCCGATTACCAGCATTATGAAATCTCCAACTTTGCACAAAAGGGCCACACGGCGATACACAACTCTAATTATTGGAAAGGAACCCACTACTTAGGTATTGGGCCTTCTGCACACTCTTTTAACGGGGACTCTCGCAGCTGGAATATTGCGCAAAATGTCAAATACATCAAGCGCATAGAACAAGACGAGCCGACTTTTCAGCAAGAAAACTTAGAAAAAATCGATCGCTACAATGAATACATAATGACCGCCTTAAGGACCATATGGGGTGTTTCCGAGGAGTACATCAACAAAGAGTTCGGCACGGATATGCTCAAGGATTTTCAAAAGAATATCA
This sequence comes from Candidatus Sphingobacterium stercoripullorum, assembly GCA_019114715.1. Lineage (GTDB taxonomy): Bacteria > Bacteroidota > Bacteroidia > Sphingobacteriales > Sphingobacteriaceae > Sphingobacterium > Sphingobacterium stercoripullorum. The sequence goes on from DXEZ01000011.1 coordinate 617, forward strand.
AGCAGCACGAAATCAATGAGCGCGTGGTATATTTGAATGGGACTTACACGCTCACCTCAAAAGGAAAGCTCTTTGCAGACTTAATTGCCTCTGATTTATTTATGATAGATTGAATTCATAGGATGAGCGTAAGCTGCGCTCATAGAGTAACTTGGATTTCCCCAGCCGCCAGCACTCATAGGAGCTGGTTCATCTCCAAATACTTCAGGATCACTGTAGTTGCACCAACTTTTTATTACCAGACTTCAGGCATTTGGGCTGTCTTTCAAAAAGATATTCTCAATGAGGAATACTTGCAAACACTTGGATTTAACCACAGGCAGGTGAAAGCTGTACTGTACGCCAAGGAAAAAGGAAAGTTAACGAACAAGGAGCATCAAAAATTAAATAATACCCCCTGTATAACAGCAACTTGCGAGTTAATAGAATTAGTTAATGGATTCGCTGTATTAAAAGTATCAGAAGCGGCCGCAGGAACTTTGTATCACCTATGAATCACGCAAATCACGCAAAACAGGACGCAACAGATTTTATTCCACAACCAAATAGACAAAGGGCGCAGTAACATTTCACATATTGAAATGAATTGCACAACGGGTTAGTATTAGTCCCAAAACGTTGGGTGATTTCTTCTTAAGTTGTTTGAATTAAAAGTTTCAAAACATAACGCTGTTACAGCATAAAAAAACAAAGGAATAATTAATTGCATAATGCGCTTTTACAAAATCTACTGTTATAGACTCTGCTTTTGTTTTCAAAGCCACCAGCACTCATAGGAGCTGATTCATCTCCAAATATTTCAGGATCACTATAGTTGCACCGGCTTTATTATCCACATATTCTTTAGCCGATGAGGCCGCCCTTTCATACTTAGGTCTATTCTTCAGTTCTTTCAAGACTTCCTGCAGCTCACCCGCAGTTTCTATAGAAAATGCGGCTCCTTTCTCTATTAAATCTTTTGCTTCTTGAAACTTATAATAATTAGGCCCAAAAACGACGGGCTTACCATAGGTGGCCGCTTCCAAAGTATTATGAATACCTACTCCAAAACCTCCTCCCACGTAAGAGACATCGGAGAGTTTATATAAAGAAGATAATATCCCAATTGAATCTATTATAAGCACCCTTGAGTGAGTCTCCTTAGTGTCTTTAAGTTCGGAATACAACACCGCATCATTAAAGTAGCTCTTTACCTGGCTTATTCTTTGGGCATCAACCTCATGAGGGGCGATCACCAACTTCCATGCAGCATCATCCGTGATCACTTCCCTGAGGACCTTCTCATCTGGAGCCCAACTACTACCCGCAACGAGCACTAGTGCATCATTTACAAAAGACTCGATTAACGGAATAGGCGTGATTTGCTCTCTAAGCCTTTTAACCCGGTCGAATCGCGTGTCCCCAGAAAGGCCAACTTGTTTAATACCTATTTGACGGAGCAAACTTTCACTGTCTTTATTTTGCACAAAGAAGTAATCTACATGAAATAAGATTCGCCTAAAGAATCCGCCCCATGGTTTAAAGAAAATTTGATCTCCTCGAAATATAGCAGAAATTAAAAACAAAGGTATATCTCGCCGGTTTAGCTCGTTGAAATAGTGATACCAAAATTCATACTTGGTAAAGATGGCAAACTTTGGATTTACCTGCTTTAAAAACTTCTCCGCATTTTTCTGGGAATCCAAAGGCAAATAAAATACCGCATCGGCAAGCACGGTGTCTTTACGCACTTGATAGCCCGAAGGGGAAAAAAAGGTGATAACAATTTGTTCCTCAGGGTATCTCTCCTTAATTGCTTCCAAAACAGACCTCCCTTGTTCAAACTCCCCTAAAGAGGCAAAGTGAAACCAAATGGGGTTTTCTATGCCTGTAAGCTTTTCAGACAGCTCCTGCCAGACCGTTCTTTGTCCCTGGGAAAAAAGCCTGGCTTTATTATTAAATAAAGCGGCAACTTTAATAAGAACAGCGTAAAGCCTTATGGAAATAGAATATAAAAAACGCATCTTTTAAAAGAGTTCTTATGACTAGCATACCTATCACTAGGATCACCACACAAAGGTAGTGATTTATATTGGCCTCAAATATCCTCACATAGGAATTGTTTTCTATAGCACCCCACGAACTATTGCGGAATGTGTTCCTTAAAAATATCTAAGCATTTAACGACTAAGCCCATTCCTTTTTAGCGCGCAGCAAGCCCGCCCCCAGCAGCTGGCTATTAGCGCCTAGAAGCGGCTTTAAGAGCCAACAAACTGTATTTAATCCATACCACCATACTTAGTCTAAGAATCAATTTATTATTAAAAATTCACTCTTTTTGGTACATTGCACCTCGGAATGGTTCTTCTAAGAACCCGCAAACAAAAAGCATGTTTAAAAACAATTGCTTATTATCGTAAAAAACAAAAACGACATACAAATAAAAAACTCAAAGACTATGAAGGAAATCTTAGTAACAGGCGGAACAGGTTATATTGGTTCCCATACTGTTGTTGAACTCCATAACGCTGGATACAAACCTATAATAATAGACAATCTATCGAACTCGAACATTCGAATTTTAGATCAAATTGAAAAAATTATAGGATACAAACCTGAATTCTATGAATTTGACCTTTGTGAGGAACAAAAAGTTATAGAATTTGTGAATAGCCACCCAAATATCCAAGGGATTATTCACTTTGCAGCATCCAAGGCGGTGGGAGAATCCGTTCAAGAGCCGCTAAAATACTACAGAAACAATTTCTTCTCACTCATAAATTTATTACAGGCATACCAGCAAAAGCCTATACACTTTGTGTTTTCATCCAGCTGCACCGTATATGGCGAGCCAGATATTCTACCGGTTACGGAAGAAGCTCCCGTGAAAAAGGCTACTTCTCCGTACGGAAACACTAAACAAATTGCCGAAGAAATTCTCGAAGAAATAGCTACCGCAAAGGATAACTATCAAATAATAGCATTGCGCTATTTCAATCCAGTAGGTGCGCACGACAGTGGCTTAATTGGAGAGCTTCCCATAGGCGTCCCGCAAAACCTCTTGCCCTTTATTACACAAACAGCAATTGGTAAAAGAGAAGAACTAACGGTGTTTGGAGGAGACTACGATACGCCAGATGGAACCTGTATTAGAGATTATATCCATGTGGTAGACCTTGCAAAAGCACACGTTGCCGCTATTCAGAGAATGGAGGAAGGGAAATCCGCTGCCAAATATGAAGTATACAATGTGGGAACCGGAAACGGCTACTCTGTCTTAGAGGCTATTAAAGCCTTTGAAAAATATGCCGGTCAAAGTCTCAATTACAAAATTGGCCCCCGTAGGGAAGGTGATATAGAAAAAGTATGGGGCGATGTAAACAAGTCACAAAAAGAATTAAATTGGAAAGCCAAGCTGGGTATCGATGAAATGATGTCTAGCGCTTGGAAATGGGAAAACTACTTAAAGGAAAACCCCATTCAGTAAACCAGAAAATGGGTCCATTGGCTCTTAACAGTGGACCCATTTATCCACTAAAACTCTGCTGTAGGCACCCTTAATTTAAGGTTCTAAAAACTTATCGTCAATTTGTTTGCCTGTACGCGCGCCGAGGGATTTAAGATTTTCAATCCTCCTAACTATATTACCGTTACCGGTATGGAGTTTTTTCATGGCCTGTTGATTTTTATCCGCAGCTCTTTGTATAAGCTGATCTACTTGCTCCATATCACTGATAAACCCCACAAACTTATCGTATAACTTACCAGCTTCTTGCGCAATCTCAAGCACATTTCTATTTTGATTTTCTTGTTTCCAGATACTAGCGATAGTCCGTAAAGTAGCGAGCAAGGTCGAAGGGCTGACTATTACTACTCCTAAATTCCAGGCATCACTAAATAACTGCGGGCTTTCCTTCACTGCCAGCGATAAGGCTGACTCTATAGGCATAAACATCAAAACAAAATCGGGCGATGAGATGCCGTAAAGAGATTGGTAGTCTTTTGACGCCAGTTGCTTCGCATGACTTCTGATCGACAGAACATGTTGTTTAGCGAAGTCTTGACTTTGGCTCTTGTCTTCTGCCTCCACCCAATTGGTATAAGCAGTAAGTGAAACTTTCGCATCCACAACTAGGTGCTTCGAGTCGGGAAGATCAATGATAACATCTGGCTGCAAGCGCCTCCCACCTTCTTGAGTGAAATTCACTTGCGTCCGGTATTCCCGGCCATTAACTAAGCCCGACTGCTCAAGCACCCGCTCTAATACCACCTCACCCCAGTCGCCCTGCTTTTTGGTGTCACCGATTAAAGCCTTGCTAAGGTTACTTGCCTCTTGACCCAATTCATGCGTTTGCTTCATCATGCGTTCCAGCGCACCTTTTAAAATATTTCTCTCGGCAGCTTCCTGATTGTAGGCTTTCTCAACCTTCTCCTCAAAGCCTTTAATTCTTTCCCCTAAAGGCTCTAGTAATTGATTGAGGTTCTCTACATTCATTTTAGTTAAACGTGCAGACTCTTCCTCTAAAAGTTTATTGGTAAGAATTTCAAGCTCATTCTTCCAATGTTCTTGTTGCACCCTCAGGAACTCCTCTTGCTTGTGCAGCTTTTCCCTTTCATTATCCAGTAAAACCGACAAGCGATTCAACTCTATCTCTGCAGTTTTGTTTTTACTGCGCTCCTCTTGCAGCAGCTCTTGCAATAGATTTACCTGTTCCAAAGCATTTTTATATGCGTGGTCGGATCTCGCAGTAGACTCCTCTTTCATTCTAAAATCGAGCTGCAGACGATTTAACTCTTCCCGCTCCTTACGCTTATTATTCCATACAGAAATTAAAATAAAGCCTAAGTCTACTACAGCAACTAAGAGTATTATTACAAGCGCATTCATAGGAATCTATTATACTAATTTTTGATGTGTCTTCCACCATA